>JAEORI010000151.1 GCA_016840965.1 Candidatus Thorarchaeota archaeon
ACCAAAAGTGAAAAGCTGGTGTTTCTGCATTTGCCATGATCGTGATGATATCGGTATTCACCCAGACTGATCCATCACTCATTCGTCCGTGGTCAGGCATGCCATGCATTGAATCATCCATTCCTCCGCCCATGGCTGTCGCGTTGTTAGTCATTGTTCCCAATAATGTCACCATTAGGAACATTCCAAGTATCAATGTACGAATTCTCTTCAGATTGTTCACCTAACTAAGGTTGTGTATTTTGTATTTATAATGACCATTTCGTGGCAAAAGTGTAATTGAGATGGAAGCGGCGTTATGAGGACTGTTATCTTCCATCAAAGCTTTATGGACACTTGTAAGAGTTTGTTGAGTCATTATAGAAAAATCAAGCTTATCAGATGGTTATGAAAACACGCTTCACAGTTATTAGGCTTCACGAGATAGAGAACTTGAGAGAGAGGTGTGATATATAGTGTCAGCAGAGATACACGAGAGAACTCAATTTGACTGGTTTAGTATTGCTCGCATTCATGAAACGAGGGGCGAATATCAAGAAGCTCTGAAAGCTTATGAGGAATCTATCAAACTTGATGGAAATTATACAAAAGCATGGTTCCATAAAGCGAAGCTCCATTATAAACTCAATCAGAAAAAGGAAGCAAGAAAGTGTGTGAAGAAAGTCTTAGAACTTGAACCTGATTGGGAGAAATATATCAAAAAGTACATGCCAGATTTATGAGGCTTCATTGAAGTGCACTAGATGAGTCGGGATATAATAGGACATAGACCGCCTGATTAAGAGTGAGAATTTTCCTGTCAACCCATTCCATAACCATCTTAACATTCTCTCTTGATGAGATTCGAGTGAGTGCCTCTACTGTGGCGTCTTTGCAATGTGGAATTCCAAGTAGTTCCTCAATGGTCTGGACAAGAATCATCTGCCGCACATCAGGAGTAGTTTCAGTTAACCAGTACAACACATTTTTTCTTTCATCAGCACTAACATTGGAGGATGCCGCAGCTTCTTTGAGAGCATTAGAAATTTCAGATACTGCTTTGCGATCCTTGAGGTCAGTGAGCTCATTCATGATGATTGTGACAATAGCCTCGGTATTCTCTGGTTCATGACTTAGAATATCAATTAGATCGGAACGAGCTTTTGCTGGACCACTACGGTCTCTATCCTCACTCAAAGTTCTCAGTCTCCATTCAGTATTAGCACTGTGCTGAGAGGAACTCTTTCTAGTGGTTAATATGTTTGTTGCGTCGGTATAGATTGCTATGAGTATCTTAAATTAACTGAAGAAATTCAATAGTTGACTGCAGGACAAAGTCAGGAGTTGAGCTAACTCCATATTTTGCGACCTGATCTTCAAGAGATACATTACGGTTGTTAACCCAAACAGTAGTCATACCCAATAACTTTGCGCCAACCATGTCTGCATAGTACTCGTCACCGATATAAAGTGCCTTTGTGGCCTCAGTATTGACTTCTCGGAGAACCCTCTCAAAAGGCTCTTTCATGGGTTTGAAAGCACTGACATCTCCACAGTCTACAATGGAAGAAAAGAAATGGTCTAGTTCAAGATTGGTTAATATAATTCTAGCATGGCCTGCAAAGGAGTTTGAAATGACTCCAAGTCTTTTCGTCCTTGCTTTGAGTTTCTCAAGTATGACAGTCACTCCATCATAAGGTGTTGAAAGTTCTAGATGTAATGCCTTGAATCGGTGAGTCGCTTCCTCTACAAGAGCTGAATCAACCTTCTGATCTATATCCAATAGACTATTTTTCATGGCAATAAGAATGATATCAAAAGGTGTACGAAAGGGAGCACCATCCACCACAGCCTGAATTGCTTTCCTATATCTAATCACAAGGTTACGGATGTAGGATGCAACTAATTCATCAGAATCTATCCCATACTTCTTGAGCAACCACTCAGCAGCTACAATTGGATACCTGTGAGTATCTGTTAAAGTGGAGTCTAGGTCAAATATGACTGCCTCATATGCATCAAGATTGAGCATGCTCAAGAAGGTCAATTCTCCAGTCAACTATCCACCTTTGCCAAGATAGATTCCATTTGGATCAAGTTTATGCATGATATCAATCTGTGCTTGTGTCGGTTCGTTTGTTGTGGGAACATCATCTGGTACCAACAAATCAAACATCACATTATCCAAGATTTCTTGAACAGTGTATCCTGGATGAACTGACTTTAGCCGAATTTTGAGGGTTTCCGGTTCGAAGTCCATTTGGCACATATCAGTAATAACAACCTCAGGACCCTTTCCTACCATCGACCATTTCTCGCGAGACCCAGGACCTTCCAGATGACCAGGAGATGTCATGTAATCTAGTTTCTTTACAAACTTCCGTTTGTCATGCGACATCATCACAATGAGCCTCTTTGCAGAAGAGGCGATGTCATTACCTCCACCACTGCCGGGAAGTTTTACTTTGGGCTTTTCGTAGGGACCGATGTAACTAGTATTGAGATTTCCATATTCGTCAATCTGAGCGGCTCCTAGGAATCCAACATCTATTCTTCCCCCTTGAAGCAAGAATCCTAGGGTTTCGATAAGGCCAATTGATGCAGAACACCCATAGTAGTATCGACTGTCTGCGACTGATAAAGGAACTTCTCTTGGCCGAGCATCAATAAATCCAGCTTCTGAGATAAGGTTTGAATGCGGAGCGTGCGTTTCCTTTGCAAGCAGGGCCGCCAGAAGAGGCATGCCTGTTCCTCCAAAGACATTCTCACCATCTCGGACATGGCTTGAAGCACATGCAATTAAAAACTCGGTCTTTGTATATTCCACCATATCAATACCCCCATGGTTTCTTTGCCTTTAACTGCTGTAGTCGTGGCCAGCTTACGAGGTCGAGATAGCCATAGTGGTCCTCAACTCCTAGAATGTAACCATCGAGATACTCCTGCCAGCCTTCTTCTGTTTGAGTCAGCTTATGGAACATCATCAAATGTTCCAAATCATAATCGTAGTATCCATGACACATCATTGGATGAGCAATGAAAGGGAGAACTACAACGTGATCTACGTACATTGCAGGTATCTTTGTTTGATCAGGTCTAGTTCTGACATCTTCTTCATCTATGAGCTCTTCGGCGAGAACGATGAGTTTCTTACCACATCGGGATCCCTCAATATCTTCACCCACAATCCCATCAATCTGTGCGTTACCTGTCTTGTCAACCCGTTGCACATGGACAATACTGAAATCAGGTTTCAGAGAGGGGACCACTGTCAACTTTTCTCCAGTGAATGGACAGTCTATCACTCTGAGCTTGTTGTCCCCACGGTAGCGAGATAGCCGGACCATATCTGTACCCATCATGCTTCGAAGAGGCATA
>JAEORI010000152.1 GCA_016840965.1 Candidatus Thorarchaeota archaeon
AGGAAGCCTTTCAATAATCTTCTCCTTACCCAGATGCCTTAGATCAAGGTGTACATATTCATCCTCAAATCCTCTACCCTCAAGAACTTCAGTCCTACTCGCACGCGCGACTATATCTCTAGGGGCAAGTTCCATCTTTTCAGGAGCATACTTGTCCATGAACCTCTCACCAAGTGCATTAATGAGATAACCACCTTCACCTCTTGCTCCCTCTGTCATCAAAATACTTGACCCAAACAGACATGTTGGATGGAATTGCACGAACTCCATATCTTTCAGAGGTGCCCCGATCCTCAAAGCGAGCGCGCAACCATCACCTGTGTTGATGAGCGCATTCGTCGAATGCCCGTACACCCTACCAAAACCGCCTGTCGCAAGAACAACAGCTTTTGCAGAGAAACCGTGCACTTCTCCTGTGGCAAGTTCCAGAGCGGTTAAGCCGCACATTCTAGCTTTCGACAAAACAAGTGATGTGACGAACCACTCATTATAGAATTTTACACCTCTCCTCAATGCTTGTTCGAAGGTAGTGTGCAATAGATTGTGTCCGGTCCTGTCTGCCGCATAGCAAGTTCGCGGAAAAGCTGCACCACCAAATGGTCTCTGGGCAATCCTACCCTCTTCTGTCCGTGAAAAGGCTGTGCCCCAGCGTTCATTCTCAATTACTGCTCTTGGAGCCTCTTTGGCGAGGGTCTGAACAACATCTTGGTCAGCGAGATAGTCAGATCCCTTAACAGTGTCAAAGGCATGAGCCTCCCAAGAGTCATCTTCACCAAGTGATGCGTTTATCCCTCCCTGAGCCGCAACTGAATGAGACCTCAACGGATGGACCTTGGTAACGATGGCTACATCAAATTTGTCGCTGAGTTCAATAGCGGTACGTAATCCCGCAAGACCAGCGCCTACAACGATGACCTCGTGTTTGTAGGTGGAAATTGTTACTCACCTCTGTATACAATTAATGCTGCTCAGTTATAACGTGTATGGCAAGGTAATTCTCAGGTCATCTCTTTGGGATCTAGAATCTCGTCTAGGGGCCCATTGATTTCAATTCCGGACTCAATAATAACCTCGCGAATTGACTTTCCGGTTGCATAGGCAGTTTTAGCAATTTCTGCAGCTTTGTCATAGCCAATTATAGGAGTAAGGCGTGTCACGACCATTAAACTCTGCTCTAGCTGTTGCTTAATTCTGTTTTCATTTGCTTCCAAACCTACTAAGCAGTTATCGATGAAGGAATCGATACCACGAGCGAGGAGGTGAATTGATTCCAATAGATTAGCGATCATTAGAGGTTTAGTAACATTAAGATCAAGAATACTCCCAAATCCCTCAGCTGCAGTTATTGAAGCATCATTCCCTATCACTTGAATAGCTACTTGTATAAGCGCTTCTGATTGTGTTGGATTGACTTTCCCAGGCATAATCGATGAACCGGGTTCATTTTGTGGTAGTATTAGTTCACCAAGCCCTGCTTGTGGGCCACTCCCCATCCAACGAATATCGTTCGCCATTTTAATGCAAGTTAAAGCAAGAGACCGTAATGCAGCACTTATCTTGACAATTGCAGCATGAGAAGAGATGCCTTCTGCTTGGACAGGGTTTATTTGAAATTTGAAACCAGTAATCTTACGGAGTTCTTTTGCGGCTCGCTCGGCAAATCCTTTCGGAGCATTTAGACCAGTTCCTAAAACTGTTCCACCTAACGGGATGTAAAAGAGAGAATCGGTGGCTGAAGCAATGTCTTTCTTTAACAATGACTCAACTTGTTCCTTATAGACTCTGAACTCTGTCGAGAGTGGAATGGGCACAGCATCTTGTAGATGTGTACGACCAACTTTCACAATTTTCTCGAATTGCTTAATCTTGTGTTCAAGGGACCCTTGTAGTTTATTTAAAGATGGAACAAGAGAATCTCTAATCGCTATCAGTGATGAAACATGCATTGCTGTTGGGATAACATCATTACTTGATTGAGACATATTGACAGTATTGTTTGGATGAACAGGTGACTTTGTACCTAGTGGGTGACCAAGAATCTCATTGGCTCTGTTACTCAAGACCTCATTCATGTTCATATTAGTCTGAGTCCCAGAACCAGTTTGATAGATATCAATTGGAAACTGGTCATCAAAATGACCTTGAATGACTTCATCAATTGCTGTCTGAATAGCAGAAACGATATCGTCATGTACAAGTCCTAATGCGTGGTTGGCAATTAGACATGCCTTCTTGACCTGAGCCAAAGAATGTATGAACTCAGGTGAAAAAGTACGACCGCTTATCTTGAAATTCATTATGGCTCGTTGAGTGTTTATTCCCCAGTAGACATTATCAGGAACTTCGAGCTCTCCAATTGAATCCGTTTCTTTTCTCGTCTTAACCACATTCGGAGCCCCCAGCAAAACTGATGAACTACTACTATATCATCAGATCATCAATTATCTTTTGGACATCTTCAAGATTCGTTTTGTGGTTCTTTAGAGGTATGTCTTGGGGCAAAGCAAGGTCAGCAGCCAAGTCGGGTGCTTCTATCTTATAGAAGACACCTATTGGAATCTTTCCTTCCATCGAAAGTGCCTTTTCAAGTGCAGTAACCCGGTTGAAGGTATCATGTCCATTGTCTTGTAGTGAGTATGTATTTTCATTATAGAATTTCCATGTTAGCTGCCTGTTCCATGTCACGCATGGTTGCAGGATGTCAACGACAGCGAAGCCTCTGTGTTTTACAGCGTCAACCATGAGATTGACCAAAGCCTTTTGATCACCTGAAAATCCTCGAGCTACGTAGGTGGCTCCAGCAGTGATGGCTAATGCAACAGGATTTGCAGGATCCATTGGTGCACCTGGAGGAGGAGGAGATGTGTTTGAAACATAGCCCCTTGGAGCTGCAGGTGAGAACTGACCTTTTGTGAGACCCATAACGCCATTATTGTGAATGAACACAGCCAGATTGACATTTCGTCGAGCTGCATGTACAAAATGGCTGAGACCCTCACCAAGACAGTCACCATCACCAGTATGTACTATTACTTCAAGATCATTGTTTGCTAAGTGGATTCCAGTAGCAACAGGTATTGGTCTTCCATGAAGATTATGGAAACTATTGAGACCTCCTATATAGTGAGGAGCTTTCCCAGAGCAACCAATACCAGAGGAAATAACAAGATTGTGCACTGGAATGTCAAGTTCAAGGACAGCTTTTTTGAGTGCGGCTAGAATTCCATAATTTCCACAACCTGTGCACCAAGTTACTTTTTGTGGTCCTTCAAGTTGATCTGCAGTTATCATTTGATACCAACCTCCTTAATCTTATCAACTATCCATCTTGCAGTCATAGGTCGTCCGTCATACTTGTTGATATTGTGGTGAACTGATATCCCCGAAGTCATTTTGACAAGTTGCGCAAATTGCGAGGTAACATTCTGTTCAATAGCGATAATCTGTTTGGATTTTCTCAGGACCTTCCTGAGTTTCTCAGTTCGTAAAGGATAGATATCACAGAAGTGTAGCTGATTGATTGACAACCCTGCATCCTTCAGGATTTGCATTGCTTCATTGGCAGCACCCCATGTTGAGCCCCAAGTAAGTAGAGTGATTTTTGCATCCTCATCACCAAATAGCTCAGGAGATTTCAATTCCTTCATGATTGCAGGCAGCTTGTTCATGAACTTGACCACCATACTATTCCGTGTGTCTGCATTCTCAGTTATGTGCCCATCTTCACGATGGACGTTTCCAGATGACACCACTGATTTGCCCTCATCACCCGGAAATGCACGTGGCGAGATACCATCATCAGTCAATCGGTACCGCTTGTATTCAGAATCGAAACCGCCTTTTGCAAGTTTCCCACGATCAATCTTCACTCCTGTTGCATCGATTCGTGGGATATTCATGACTGAGTCAGCAAAATACTGATCCCCAAGAATCATGACAGGAATCTGAAACTTTTCTGCTAGATTAAAAGCTCGTGTCGCGACATCAAATCCTTCAAGTGGATCCTTTGGTGCAAGCATGATACGAGGGAACTCCCCTTGACTAGCAAATGCCATAAAGAGGAGGTCACCCTGTTCAGTACGGGTCGGTAATCCTGTGCTGGGGCCAGGTCTCTGAGCATTATAGATCACAACAGGAACTTCAGCCATCGCAGCAAGCCCAACTGCTTCAACCATTAAGGAGAAACCACCTCCGGATGTCGTGACCATTGAGCGAGCTCCAGCAAAAGATGCTCCAATTGCCATGCAGATAGCAGAGAGCTCATCTTCAGTTTGTAATGCGCCGATATTCAGATCTTGGGAGTATGAAATAATATCCATAAACACCGATGTGGATGGGCTCATTGGATATGCGGAAATCCACTTCAGATTTGCAGCCATTGCACCAAGCGCTAACGCACGACTCCCTGTGAGTAATAGCTTATCCTTGCAGGGACCAGTTTTCAACGCATCAAGATTATATCGACAAGTCCCTGTAAATTTCTCTGTCGTCATATTATAGAGTGCCTTGGCTACGGCTATGTTTCCCTCGACTATTTTCTTGCCTTTTCCACCAAAAATTGCATTGAGGGCCTCTTCAGCAAGAGTGAATGGAAACCGCAAAACTGAGAGGATTGCACCGAGTGCTGCAGCGTTCATCATTCGAACATTGCCACCAACCTCTTTCGCAATCTTCTCTAACGGTGCTTGATAATGACATGCCTCAAGGTCATCAAACTCGATTGTATCATCAAAGATAATCACTCCCTCCTCTACAAGGCGATCTCGTTGTTCAGTGATAGCATCACGTGAGAGCGCGACTATCACATCGATATAGTCAACTGGGGCATGAATTGGTTTATCACTGACTCGTACCTGTGTGAAATTATATCCACCTCGAATTCTTGATTCAAAATCCTTGATTGTAAATGTATAGAATCCGGCTTGGACAAAAATCTGAGTCAAAAGGTCTCCAATGGTATCAATACCTTGACCAGCCTCTCCGCCAATATTGAATGTAATGTCCATAGTCACAAATCACTCCCGTATTATCAATCAGGAGTTTGTGTCGCTCTTATGTCCTTTGTTAGAGGAGAGAATCGACGAAGAGTTTAATGAAATTTTTTCAAAGGGAGTTTGAATTATTTTTTAATCTTGGTTTATTGTCCAAGATGGCGGAGCCGGAATTAACAAAGGTATGTATGAGAGAGTATTCAATCCTCAAGATGCAAATCTTTCTCTTGCGTTTCCTTCTCTCCCTCAAAGGAATCCCAGTCGTTTTTTCGTTTCTCTCGACGCCGTTTCCACCAAGATAAGTCCAAACGCATTCCAGACCATGGAGATATCACCTCTGGACCTTCAATCTTCCAGAGCATAATAAGTCCGAGAATGAATTGTATCGGTATTGGATAGATTGGTTTGAATCCTCCAGCCATACCTGAAAAGTATATGGTCAACAAAGGAGGAAAAATGATACTGACTAGTCCAACCATCGCTGCATTGTACCTCGAGGTATTAGCCTTATAATATCGGACGACCCAGATTGCGTATACAACATTGAGAATCGTGAACGGTAACGTAGCGTATATCCACACTGGGTCGAAGATAATTATTGGAAAGATACCAAAAGGACCCGGATTAAAGTAACCACCCAACGGATAGACCCACAACAATGCATAGACCATGGATGGGAGGATCCATGATTCAGGTACGAATCCTAAAGGCATCGTGGCTGTTATAAGAATCATAAAGAATGCGATGACCCCTGGACTCACACCATAAAGCTCCATCTCTGTCGAATACTCATCTGTACTCATTCCAGACTCTCAGCTCTCTATGTATGTACTAAATTTGATAAGCCCTTTGATTGTCTTAGACATGTATATACTTCAAAATGATTGTATATTTTCTATTTGCTAAACACATAGATAATCTGCATCAGTCGAATTTTCTTGCTCTAGTGTTTTTTCTCTTCTTCAAAAGGGTCCCAGTCACTCTTCCTCTTTGTTTAATCCCTCTTCCACCATGAGAGATCTAGTTTCATGCCGGACCATGGAGATATTACTTCTGGACCCTCAATCCTCCAGAGAATGATTAATCCTACGATGAATTGAATTGGAATCGGATAGATGACCATGAACTCTCCGAACAACCCCGTAATGTAGAGAACAAACATAGTAGGCAGAATGATACTCAGTAAACCAAGCATGAGTACACTGTTCTTCGAAGCTTTTGCTTGGTAGTATCGGACTATCCAGATTACAAAGAGGATGTTCAGAATTGTCAATGGTAGAAAAATGAAGGGATAAAATAACACCATAATGAGGAATATTGGTATGCCAATTTCAGTGGCGATGAATCCAAGGGGAAAGATTAACGAAACAATGAACATGATTAGTGCTATTACTCCAGGACTCA
>JAEORI010000153.1 GCA_016840965.1 Candidatus Thorarchaeota archaeon
ACTGAACAGATACTGTCCCCGGTGTAAGAAACACACTGCACATACCGTTGCAGTTGAAAAAGCAGGAAAAAGACGGAGCTTGGCTCAAGGAGAACGCCGAATGAAGAGAAGGACCCGGGGATACGGATCATTTCCAAAACCAATCCAGAAGAGGTTCGCCAAGACAACAAAGAAGACTGTTCTGAAGTTCAAGTGCAAAGAGTGTGAACACACCCTCCATACCAGTGGTATGCGACTGAAGAAGGTCGAAGTTCTGAAAGCGTAGGTGATTGATGTGCCTAAAGGAGATATCGTTCAGCAACCAAGATCACGATTTATCAAGGTGAAGTGCCTTGACTGTGAGAACGAGCAGATCATTTTTGGATATGCTACCACAGAGATAAAATGCCTGAAATGTGAGAAAGTACTGGCAAAACCTAGCGGTGGTAAAGCAAAGCTAGAGCCAACCGCAAGAGAGATTGAAGTACTTTCATAGGGAGTAAAGAAAATGGTCATGAAACGTTCTGAATGGCCACAGACCGATGATTACGCTATTGCAGTTGCAACTAAGGTTGCTAATTATGGAGCCTATGTCATTCTCCCAGAATATAAAGACAAAGAGGGTTTTATCCACATTTCTGAGATTAGCAGCACGTGGGTCAGGAATATACGTAACCACATTCATGAGAACCTGCGCGTTGTGGTAAAGATTTTGAAAGTGGACCCTGATAAAATGCATATTGATTGCTCTCTTCGAAGGGTGTCTGCTGAAGCTAAGAGGACCAAGAACAATGAGTGGAAACGTGCACAAAAAGCTGAGAAACTTCTAGAACTCATTGCTAAAGAGAACGGCATATCACTCGCAGAGGTCTATGAGAAGATAGGCTGGCCAATTGAGGACGCGTTTGGAGAGATTTACAGGGGACTTGAGCTTGCCGCTGATGGTGGCGTTGATGTCTTTGAAGAGGTAGCTGCTACAAAGAAGCTGCGGAAGCAAGTTGCTGATTTAGCAAAACAGAGGATTGAGATTCCCTATGTTGAGATTGACGGAGAATTAACAATCACAGTCCCAGGGGTCAATGGAGTCGAAGTGATCAAGAGGGCTTTATCAGATGGGCTAAATGAGGGGAAGAAACGGGAAAAATCCACGACGGAAATATACACTCTTGGGTCTCCTCGATACAAGCTAAGAATTGTAAGTCCAGATTACAAAGAGGCTGAAGACTTGCTCTCAGACATTCTTGGAATAATAACAAAGAATGTAGAGAGTGGGTCAGGAACCATTAGTTTCTTACGAAAGTAGGGGTCTGCTATGACTCACCTTTTCAAATGTAGCAAGTGTGGGCAATACACACTTGAACAGGTCAAATGTCCAAAGTGTGGGGGAGTAGTGTCTAGCCCAAAACCACCCAAATATAGTCCTGAAGATAAATATGGAGTGTATCGTAGAAGAGCAAAACGAAAAGAACAACAGCTCTCATCCGAGTGACTCTGATTTTTAAAAAGAGAAGAACTTGGCGACCGTTCAAAGAAAAGCCGCCAATCTATTGAGTTCTAATATAGTTCAACTGGCACCCAGAATGTATTCCAGTTGCCTCTGAAGGACGGTTCACCTGAGTTGACATTGTTCCACCAGAGTAGTCTTATCTGATAGTTCATTCCAGGAGTCATTGTCAGATCTTGATGATCGACACTGTTCAGAGGTATCAGGAATTCAATCACCTTATCGCCAGTGGCAAACTCTGATGAGTTGGTTCCTGTGGAGTCTTCTACCCATGTGCCATCGTAGCGAATGTATCCGTCGAAGTCCTTACCGTTGTAGTTCACAATTCTGAGGTCAGATTTGAGGGGATTGTTCAATGATGCGATTCGAAGACCAAATGCATCATCACCGACTGTGTAGTTGTCCATTTGAATTCCATAATACATGTGGGTGGAGTTTGATTGGGTGTATACTTTGGCCTTATAGCCACCACCAAATGTAACAATTTGGCTGGGATAACTGGTTTCAGATTCAGTTAGGATACCATCAATATTGATGTCCATTTCGTCGTCCGAAAGACCAAGGTTCCAATCAGCTATTGTGCGGTTGAGCCACTGATTGTACATAGTGTAATCAATCTCATAGATTTTGACCGTTCCATAGCCTGAGCTGTAATAGGGTGTTCGGAAAGCACCATGGAGAGTAACAGGCATGTGTGATAACCAAGTGTTGTCTTGCCATAGAACTTGGTCAAGACCTATCCTGGTATCTGAAATACCCATCTGAGCTGCTTCTTCTTGGGTTTTTGGTTCTCCGTACACTAACAGCTTGAACAGTGTGGACTGATAGAAAGCATCGAGGGTTGTATCAGTGGCACTTAGATAGGTTGCATCATCAATGACGTCCTTGCCTAACCTATCTTCTGCAATTCTGACCATCCAAGGCCATTTTCCTTCATCACCGCCAAATCCAGAGTAACGGTGTCCAAAGTATACAAGGACATGAGTTGTATTCCAACTCTTAAATGTCCTAAGTGACTCCGTCAAATTGAGAGCCATGAGCGCATAGCCCATTTTAGCAATTTGCGTACTATTGAACGTGGCATTATCCACTATGGTCATTTTTCCAGATGCGCTATTTATCCAATAACCATAGTCCCACCAGCTGGCTATAATTGCATCATCAGGTAATACATTGCGTAGATATGTCATTGCAGTCTGCCAATCTGTTGCTTGTGAGACCTGTGAGAGATCGGCTTGAGCAAACTCGGGGTTTCCAACCTGCATCGATACGTATTGGACACTTAGAATGACATTGACCGAGAGTAGCAATCCAATAAACGCAAATGCGGCCAGAGCGTGTTCCGAGGTCAGTGATGAGCTCATCCTGAACCTTCGTCTTTCAAATAGTGACTTCTGAGTCACAACTTTTGCGAATGGTACAAGCACATTATATGTGGCAACAGCAGCCAAAATTGCGACTCCAGGAGCCAGTATTAGATTCAACCGAATCATGCTACCAGCAAAGTACACGGAGGTTAGACCGTAAAGCAGCATGAACCAGTCTTCATCACGACCTCTCTTGAATAGGAAGTACATCCCTAGAGGGAAGAAGAATATCAAGATTAGAAGAATGTTGTAGAAACTTCCCCATGGACTTGGGAGGTGTTCTGCGACTGAAGCAAGAATTCTTTGGTCAAGACGTGTAAAAGGATTGATTACTGTGAGAAACTTGGAACCAATCAGAATCACCGGATTTGTGTTATATGGCTTTATTTCAAGGTCCATCCCACTACTATACAAGAGATAAGCACCAATACCAACAATCGGAACAAGAAGTCCAGTAAGTATTGGTTTGAAATAAGGCGCCAATGCTGTTGCTGTAGATTCACGATATCCTCCTATTCGCAACCAAATCTCATAGCTTACGAGCAACGCTCCAATGCCAATGGGAGCTAGAACAGTAAATTCAGTAATACTGGTAAACCCATTCCGAGGAACAAGAGCTCCAATGAAAATGCCCAATGCTAACGTAATTAGATACGATGTCAAAAGGCGTTTGCTGTACCTCCCCATGATTAACATGATGAAACCGTAGAGTGCAAGGAGGCCCAACATAAACTCAGATGCACCCCAAGAAGCCTGCAAATATCCTAAGGCGAGACCCGCACCAACAGACGACAGGATTGATCCACGTTTAAGTCCTCGAACAAATAGGAAGGAGGTTAACACAATCGCGAAGACTCCAATACATTCATTGTCATAGAAACCAGCAACTGTACGCGTAATAAAAGCAGGAATAAAAGCAGTGAATATTCCTGCAAATAGACCTACTGTGTTATTTGAAAGTTCTCTCCCTAGGAGAAAGGCAAGAACTGCAGTCAGGGCACCCATGAAAGGAGGCATGAGTAAGGATACTGTGAGAACATCAACTTGAATTCCAATTCCATTAAGAACAAAGTAGAAGAACGCACTTGTGAAAGGTACTCCTACATAGGTCGTTCTAGTCATATCACGACCAAATGGAACCCAGGTGGTTTCATCATACCATGTGAAGAAAGCACCGTATCCGTTCTCAGCGATATAGTCTGTTACCTTTAGCTGGAACCAGGGGTCAAATGCACGAACGATTGGCTGAGAATTAATTAGTGGTTCAACACGGAGTAATAGTGCTGTCGTGAATATCAGAATAAGTATCACGACAAGCATAATGGAGCCGCGTGAGATCTTGGATTTTGGTCTATGAAATACTTTCCTCAGAAATCTTCCAGTGGACCTTTTGAACTTGCCAAACGACATATAGTATGCAGTCTCCGAGCAGTTTCGAACTATCCGCAGCGATTTTTTGATTCGCTAAAAAGGTTGCTGTTAATTGTAAATTCGTCCTATATGGAAAAATACGTTTAGGTATAGGAAAGGGGAGATGGAAGGGGATGTGAGTCCTTTTCCATCCCTCAATCATTGACTCTTTGACATCTAAAGAGACTCAATAAATTCCTTGTAAGCTGCTGCATCCATAAGACCTGCTAGGTCGGTATCAAGGTTTGATGGGTTTAGTTTAAACATCCAACCTTTGCCATATGGGTCTTCGTTCACTATCTCTGGAGCATCTTCCAGTTCCTTATTCACTTCGACAATCTCACCACCAACAGGTGAGAAGATGTCTGATGATGCTTTCATGGACTCGACCAGCCCACACTCGTTGTTGGCTTCCAAAACAGTGCCAACCTCAGAGATTTCTACGAATGTAATCTCATGAAGCGAGTTCTGGGCGAAGTCTGTAATACCGATGACGACAAGGTCGCCCTCGACTTTAATCCATTCATGATCCTTGCTATATTTTCTATCATCCTTAACCGCGGTGTCGCTCATTCGGTCCACCTACTCGCTGGGATGAGCTTGCTCGGTTTAAATCAGTTTGGTTATTGCGTCCGGGATGCTCCGTACAAGTTAGAGTCATAGAATGGCCATGTTATGACCTCTGCTTCCCTCATTCTTCCCTTGATATCAATCTCTACGGTGTTTCCTACATTGACTGATTCAGGCTTGACATATGCAAGAGCAATTCCTTTGTTCAATATTGGTGATAACCCTCCACTGCTGATTTTTCCTATCTCTTCACCATTAAGAAAAACAGGATAATGTTCCCTCGGAATTCCACGGTCAATCATGACCAAGCCAATTCGAGTCTTTCTGATGCCACCTTCATCCTTGTGGTGTTTTACCACATCATATCCTATGTAATGTGGTTCTACTTTGAATTTTACAGCATAAGGAATTCTTGCTTCGATTGGAGAGGTTTCCTCATCCAGCTCATGACCATAGAGAACCAATCCGGCTTCGAGTCTTGTAGAGTCTCTTGCTCCAAGTCCGCAGGGTTGTATGCCAAATTCCTCACCTTGTTTCAGAAGTTCTTCCCAGAATTTGATTGCCTTCTCCTTGCCTTTATCATCAAAAGGAGTGTTCAAAACGAGAATCTCAACACCATCTTCACCCGTATAGCCGGTTCTGCAGAGATAACAATCATATCCAGCAAGGGTGACTCTATTACAGGAAAATCGACTATATTCGCTAATATCTCGATCAGCAATTTTCTTGATAAGTTGAAGCGCTTTTGGACCTTGGACGGCAATCATGGCGATCTCTCTAGATCTATCAATTACTTCAACATCAAAGCGTGGTGAATGTTTCATTAGATGATTGTTTATCTTGGGTCCATTTGATGCATTTGTTATCCAAATGTACTCGGCTTCTCCAACTCTGTAAAGTGTCAGGTCATCATGAATTCCACCTTGCTCATTTAGACAAGTGGTATAATGGCCTTCATTTACATTCAGCTTACTGACATTGTTTGTCGTAAGTGTCTGGAGAAATGTCTGTGCATCTGGTCCCTTAATAATAAAACGTGACATATGAGTAGTATCAAATATCCCCAAAGCATTTCTTACAGCCATATGCTCCTCACGGATGTCGGTGTACCGAACCGGCATCTCCCACCCGGCAAATGGAATCACGTCACCATGTTTCATATGCCAGTCGTAGAGATGAGTACGTTTCAGTGTGTCATTCATGCATAACCACCACAAAGATAATCCTAGAAACACATGAAGCTGATTCAGCGACCATTTTATTTCCTTCTATCGAGCTGTGTAATTATGGGTGTCACGACATGAGACACTATCCAAAGGTAAACATAGGCGAACTAATGGTTGGACCAAGTAATCCTGTTCGTACGATGGGTGTAATCAATCTCTCACCAGAGTCCTTTTACAAGGCGTCTATAGCTGAGGGTATAGACAAATTCCATGAGATGCTTGAAAATGCATCGAAAAATGGTGCAGACATGATTGACATCGGAGGCGCATCCACTGCGCCGAAAGACGTCTATGGTACGCCCGATGTTTCTGTCGAAGAGGAGATTGAGAGAGTCACTCATGCTCTTGACACCATAAAAGCTTCGAACTACCCACCACTTTCAATTGATACAACATCATCGAGAGTTGCAGAGGCTGCGTTAGACCGTGGTGTTTCAATGATTAATGACACTTCAGGTTTACATATGGATGTAAAGATGGCAAGTCTTGTTGCTGACTGGTGTGTACCAATTGTTCTTATGGCAAATTGCAATGTTCCTTGTGATAGTGTTTTGGCCTCTCTAAATTCATTAAAGGATAGTCTTACTATCGCAAAAAACTCTGGTATTAAAAATGACAAGATAATCTTGGATCCAGGGATAGGTTTTGGTAAGCCAGCTGATGTGGATGCTGCAATCCTAAGGGATTTGAGTTTCTTTGTGGAGCTGAACCATCCACTTCTTGTGGGCGTATCAAGAAAATCATTCATCGGTTCCTTTCTTGATACACCAAATCCAGAAGATCGATTGACTGGTTCAATCATAGCTGCAGCTGTCGCAGTAATGAACGGAGCTAACGTCATCCGAACTCATGATATAAGGGAAGCAAAAATTGCTATCAAAATGGGCGAAGCACTACGTAAACCACACATGCACAATTGATTGATTCGGTGAGAGAAGTTGAGATGGGCTGATTGGCGTCCAAAATATCTGGAAATTGCAAAGAGATTGGATTTGGATTCTGATGCTGATAGAGCGGCTACTGACATTCTCACCTCTATTCTTGAACCAGTTGATCCTGAACCTCTATTGAAACGATTAGCTGACTGTATATCAGGAAGCCGGGTGATTGTGTGTGGTGCAGGGCCATCATTAAAGCAACACATGGAGTTTCTCATGAAGAGTGAGAATTTAGAAGAGTATGTAATTGTCGTTGCGGATGGTGCCATTTCGGTCATTCTTGAGCTCAATCTTCATTGTGATGTGGTCATCACAGATTTAGATGGGACTCTTGACCACCTTAAAAAAGCAAAGACTGCAGGAGCGCTTCTCATTGTGCATGCCCATGGTGACAACATCGAGCTTGTGAAGTATACCGTTCCTGTTCTAAAAGATGTTTTAGGAAGCACCCAAGTGCAACCAACTCATAGGGCATTTCTGTGGGGAGGTTTTACAGATGGAGATAGAGCGTGTCATGTGGTTTGTGAATATTCACCAAAACAAATCATCCTAGCGGGCATGGATTTTGGGACCAGTGTTGGAAAATGGTCCAAACCAGGACATGAAAGTCATTTTCCTGCAAGTGAGAGAAAGAGACTCAAACTGGAGATAGCTGAAGAGTTAATCTCCAGTCTGTTAAAGAAGTCTGGAATAGACTATGTGTTAATGTCATAGGCTGATGAGTTGTGCTATCTCTGTTGAAAGAGTAGTCTATAGCAGACCAGCTTTGATGTTCCAAAGGTAGCTAAAGATAAGAAAGGCTACGCCAGCCATTATCATACCAAGTATCATGAGTCTGGTTGCATAACCTGGCTGAAAGACATACTTGGAGGCATAGTATACTAGTCCGAGACCAACAACACCTACAAGAATGACTACCGATGCAACGATTCCTTCCATTCCCAGTTGCTGATCAATCCCTGGAGCAATAACAATTGGAGCACCACTTTGACTTCCAGCAATAGCAGGCGGTGTTCGGACTAAAGTGTAGATGTTTCCGCCGAGAACAAAGAGCACAACAAGAAACATTATACCAAATATGACTGTGTCAGGAGGGCGAGTAGGCATTCCAAAACTGGGCCTAGAGAGTCGCACTCTTGGTTTCATTATGAGACTCGGCCACCAAGGCTTCACATATCTTACCTCGAGCGGTTCCCATTTTGAGTCTGCTTTTAAGACTTACGCGATGTGCAAAGTTGTACTAACATTGATTGCTACATATGCCACAATGGCTATTTGATTGAGTGATTGATTGTGATAACGACTGAGAAGAGAGGTATGAATAAGTGTCCAAGGTGATGATCATCACAGAGAAGCCGACTGCAGCCAAACGTATAGCCATAGCTCTGGATGAAAATAAAGCTCCCATTGAAGTGAAGAAACGAGGCGTGTCTTATTACGAGTGTAAAAGAGATACCAGCAGTCTAATCGTTGTATATGCACTTGGACACCTTTTCGAGCTAAAGCAGAGTGTGAAGGGATGGGACTATCCCCGATTAGAAACTTCGTGGGTTCCAAAGTATGAAGTAGAAAAGAAAGCCACTCAGATAAAACCAATCATCAATCTCATCAAAAGTCTTGCAAAGGATATCGAAACTTTTGTCGTTGCTACGGATTATGATATTGAGGGAAGTCTGATTGGATATCTCACGTTAGTACATGCTTGCAGAGCAAATACTGAGAGGGCGCACCGTATGATTTTCAGCACTTTGACAGAGGCTGAGATAGAACACGCTTTCAAGAGTATGTCAAACACTCTGGACTTTCCAATGATTGAAGCAGGTCATGTGAGACATGAGGTCGATTGGTTGTATGGCATCAATCTTACTAGAGCGTTGACCCTCGCAATAAAGAACACTTCTGGTTGGTTCAAGATAGTATCTACTGGAAGAGTACAAGGACCCACGCTTTCATATGTAGTAGAGAGAGAACAAAAAATCAATGTCTTTGTACCTCATCCATTCTGGGTAATCCATGCTAAGAGTGTACATGGAGGTTCAGAGATAGAACTAGAATATTCGAAAAAGCGTATCGACACAAAGAGTGATGCTGAGAGAATTGTAAATGCCCTGGATGGAGCAACTGCTTTTGTGGATTCAATTAATAGCAGAACAACCACACAGCAACCACATCCACCATTTAATCTGAGCACTCTCCAATCTGAGGCTTATCGACACTTTGGATTCAAACCGAGTAGGACACTTGCCATTGCTCAAGCCCTCTATCTTGATGCACTCATATCTTATCCTAGAACAAATAGTGAGAGATTACCACCGAGTCTGAATCTACTAGAGATTCTCAACAATCTTGGAAAGATGAAAGACTATTCTTCAATGGTGAGTCGAGTGCTGCAAGCAGGTCACCTCAATCCTGTACAAGGCCAAAAAAGTGACCCAGCTCACCCTGCGATACATCCCACAGGCTCAAAGGCAACAAGACGGTTAACGCCCAGTGAGAAGAAAATTTACGACCTAATTGTAAGACGATTTCTCGCACTCTTTGGTGAAGCTGCAGTAAAGGAACATCTTCGTGCAGACATTAGACATGATGAGCATCTGTTACATCTGAGAGGACTTAGGGTATTAAAACCAGGATGGATGGATTTCTATGGTGTATATGCTAGAACAAGCGAGAAAGAACTTCCCAAGTTATCTGAGGGTGAGTCGCTTCTATTAGGCTCTGTTAGATGTGAGAATAAATACACTCAAGCTCCTCCACGATTCAATCCTGCTAGTCTACTGAAACTGTTAGAACGAGAAAATCTGGGTACGAAAGCAACTAGGGCCGGAATTGTCGACTCTATTAAATCCCGAGGGTATACTATCAATGATAACTTTGAGCTTTCCACATTGGGATACGCCCTCTATGAAACTCTTGAGAGATACATCCCAGACATTCTATCTCCGGAGCTAACACGTCAACTAGAGAGAGAGATGGATGAGATCCAGCAGGAAACAAAAATCAGAGATAATGTATTATCAAAAGCAAAAGAAGAGCTCTTAGAGTTGCTTGAGAATTTCAAATCACAAGAAGATGAAATAGGGATAGATCTTGTCAATGGTCTCCAGAGATACTGGAAGTCAAAAGAGGAACTCGGTGCCTGTCCGAAGTGTGGAGAAGGAACACTTCGTGTTATAAGGTCCTCCAAGACAGGAAAACGGTTTGTGGGATGTTCTAACTATAGTGAGGGGAAGTGCGACCAGACATTTCCTCTGCCGCAAAAAGGAGATTTGTCGCCTTTAGACGAGAGATGTCCCTATTGTGGGTATCAGATGTTTCAAGTGATATCAGGGCGTAGAAAATGGGAAACCTGTGTCAATTGGGCGAACTGTTCAGGACGAAAAGACGAGCTCAAAGCACTCGAAGAGCGGCGAATTAAGATAAACGAAAAACGGCAGGAGGGAACTGAAAAGTGACACTTTGTACTATTTGTGGTCGTGAAGCCTTGAAAGGGGATGGTTTCTGTCGCTATCATCAAGAGGCTCTAGATAATATTCATTCATCATATGAAAACTGGAGGAAAGCAAGTGGAGTAAGTTGGAGAGAGTATATAGTGGTTCTCTGTGAGATAGATGAAACAGGCAGGTGGGTACGTGAAGTGGCTGAACAGATTAAGTCACAAAGTGATCCTTCAAAAGAGACATGAGTTCCAACATTCTTTCTCTAGATAGTGAACTCACTCCTACAACAAGCATGCAAGTCAGGTTAGTCCAAGATGCGATTCTTTCAGCAAGCGTTCTTACAAGTGTGCTGTCAATCTCCTTAGTGAAGAATCCGACTGACGTGGGTTCAGAGCGACCTTGTCCAGGGGGAATAGCCATAGCAGATAGACCCAGCCTAAAATTGTTTGAGTCTGAAATTAGAACTAGAAGCCCATTTGTCATATTCATAATACGTACCTTGATGATTCCTGAAGAGGTTTCAAATGAGAACTCAGATATGTCATCGAACTCCATAGCTAATCAATATCTGAATGAAAAGGTCAGATAAATCACTAACGCAAGTGAAAAAGTGAAGCAACAGGATTATCAGGGCTGCAACTGGCACAGATTTGTAGAGCCCTGATGTCTAAAGATTCTATGAGCTATATGGACTTCTTTCCGTATCCTGAAGCACGTGATGGCCAAGAACAAATGATGAAGGAAATTGAGGAGTCAGTCAAAGCCGGTATTCACATTTGTTCAGAGGCGCCTAATGGCTTTGGAAAGACCTGTGTCACATTAAGTAGCGTGTTACCATGGGTAAATGAGAGAGATGGAAAGATTCTGTACTGTGCACGTACTCATAGACAACTTGACCGAGTCATGGAAGAGCTTGAAGAAATATCAGGCAAAAAGGACGTTTCAGGTGTTTCTTTCCGTGGACGACGGCATATGTGCTTGAATTCCTTTGTGCTTGAAAACGCTGACTTCGTTGCCCCAATCTCTGAGGTCTGTGGACAATTAAAGGCAACGGGACGATGTGTATATTATGAGAACCTTCGTCGGGCAGGAAATCCGGAAGACCTTTTGGAGGATATGCCAAAGAAAGTGCTTTCAGCCCCTGAAATTGCCAAGATTGCTAGTAGCAAGTCATTATGTCCTTATGAACTAGCAAAACGCTTGGCAAAGGTAGTAGATGTTGTGGCTCTTTCATATCTCTATGTCTTTGATCCTTGGATACTTGAAGTGTTCATCCCTGATCTTGAAACATCACCATCCAAGATGATACTAGTGCAAGATGAGGCACATAATGTTCCATCTACAGCACTTGACTCAGCAAGTGACTCATTAACCATTGGAACAATAAGGCAAGCACTCCGGGAGGCAACAACCTATAACGACGAGCCCTCCAAGGACTTCACTCGTGCTCTGGCGAAGACAGTCCTGGAACTTTCTTCAGAGATGAAACAAGTTGATGAGAGGTTGGTCAATCCTAAGCAAATAGTTGAAACTGCAATTAGAATAGCTCAATTGGAGCATCAGCCTCAGATACTTGCACATATGAAAGATTTGGGATTCAAGATTAGACGAGGTCTGCTAAAAGCAGGCAAATTCCCTCGTTCTTCAATCCACAGAGTAAGCGAGTTTTTGATTAGATGGTTAAGATGCGCGGAAAGAAAAGACTACACATTTCTATTGGCTTCCAGTAGGGGGTATGGAGAGAGTAGACGAGTTTCAATAGACCTTGTCGCGTTGGATCCAACATCAGTCACTGAGAAAGTCTTGGGCATGGTACATAGCTCCATAGCGATATCTGGCACTATCTCACCATTGGACGCATATGCTGAAATGTTAGGATTTGGACCAGATGCTGTCAAGGCAACATTTCAGAGTCCTTTCGCAAGAAAGAATAGACTAGGTCTGATAGTCAGCGATTTAGATACATCATTCCAGAATAGAAGTGATTCAACCTTTGAGCGAATGGTGGATCACTGTGTAGCTGTTGTAAATGCCACTCCGAGCAATACTGGTATCTTTACTTCCAGCTACTCGGTAGGTAAGTCTTTGATAGATGCTGGTCTCGAGAGACGCATACGGCGAAAAATCTTCGTGGAAAAACCAGGTGTGAAAGGTGCTGAGAATGATAAATTGATTCATGCCTTTAGGGAAGAGGGAGACCGTGGTGGGGCAGTTCTTCTTGGAGTACAAGGTGGTCGTAACTCTGAGGGAGGAGACTTCCCAGGAACAACAATGGAGAGTGTGGTGGTCGTGGGAGTTCCCTATGCCAAGCCTACTCCAAGAATGGAAGCGCTCATCAACTACTATGATTCAAGATTCAATCAGAAAGGGAGAGATTATGCCTATGTACTTCCTGCAATGACTCGCGCAATCCAAGCTGCTGGCAGACCGGTGAGGAGGTTAGATGATAGAGGCGTGATTGTGTTGCTCGACCAACGGTTTGGAACACCCTATCTAAGTAGATTCATTCCATCCTGGTTGGCTGAGGTCACCCAAATCATCCCAAACGATCCGGAAATCACCTCACATGAGGTTGAGAGTTTCTTCATTGTTTAACAATCACCGGACAAAATACAATCCAAAGACAGTTCCCCAAGTAAAATTGCATGTGCTTCATCCGTCGTGATTTCACGCTTGCCTCGAGTGAATCGGTGCACAAAATGCTTCAGAGACCTTACATACCCAGCCTTTGGCTCAAGGATTCTATCATTTGTTTCATGCAATCGTCCAGACCTTCCAGCTATAAGAATTGCTGAGGATTGATCAGATGTTACACCGCTTGATAGTGTTGTACGATGCTCATTTACAAGCTCAACATTCAGATTCGGAAACTCTTCGTGTATAGTTCTGAGATACAAAGCTGTGTACAATTTTGAGCCTGTTCCAGTTCTTACAATCGTTTTGCATTTAGGAAAAAGATGAGAGATATAAGATGCCAGACGAGATGTCAATCTGGCTGCAGATCCGGGACTTGTAAGTGAGTTTTTGTACAGAACAATACCATCAATGACTAGAGCGACTCCAAACCGCATTCCGGGATCAACTCCTATCGCAGCAATGCTGGGGTCTTGAATATCATTTAGCTTGGCCAAAATCTCAATCGCTGTGAAGTCGGGAACCATTGCTTCATTAACGATGACTAGAGCACTGTGAATATTGGAATCCTCTAATGTTGAAACAACTACTTTAGCCTCTTGACATCGATGGTTACCAGGCGTACAGACCTCGAATTGGAGATTGAGTTTTTTCAAAAGCTCAATGACCAGATAGAGCACTTTTGGGTTCTCGGTGGCAATCGCTACCTGCCACTTTAGCATGATATCTGTCCTTCTAGATATGCTTATCACTTGAGGGTGATGACAAGTAGTGAGTGGGATTGAATTTGATTCTTCCGTCTGGGGTATCTTTACTTGACCGAGTTCTTGAGGGCGGTCTTCACACAGGTTTTTTCACACATGTCTATGGAGATGCAGCCTCAGGAAAGACCACTCTTGCACTCCAGTTTGTGTCAAATGCACAGAAGCTTGATTTTGGTACTATCTATGTGAACTCAGAAAACACATCACCAATCAAACGACTTGAACAGGTGACTGCTAGATCATTCAGTGAGATCGAGAACAAGGTAAAGATTCTTACTCCAAAGGGATTTAATGAACAAGGAGTATTAATCGACGACCTAGAGCTATATTTACTGAGAAACACGAAACTCGTCATAATTGATACTTTGACTAGGTACTATAGACTGGAACTTGAAGATAAGAAGACAAACTATGTCAAACATAGAGAGCTGAATAGGCAGGCAGGATTTTTGAAGGGGCTGGCGAGACACAAAGATGTTGCAGTATTAGTATTGAATCAGGTTAGAGCTCAGATCAAAGGTTTTGATGATTTTGAACCGGTTGCAAAGAACATCCTAGACTTTTGGTCAGATTACACAATTAAATTACGTGTTGCCCGAGGAACAGGCGAGAGAATCATCCAAAGAATCGCACCTGAAGGAGAGTATTCGGACGGACGACTATATCTCATTGAGAGAGGCCTATCGTCTGAAAAGCCTCATGAGAAAGAGTGAAATTGTTTAACTCGACGACAGACACGGAGCACTACTCGATGTACGAGGAACTTGCTATCTTTGAACTTTCGATCTGGCTTGGGTTATCAGCATGGATTGCCAATGCTACACCTGTGATAGGTGGAGGCGGAAGGCCAATTGATGGAGGCAGGAATTTTCGTGATGGTAAGCGCATATTGGGTAATGGTAAAACGATTCGAGGATTCATCATAGGGGTGTTCTTTGGTACACTCACAGGAATAGGACAGTTTCTGGCTGCCCCTTATCTAAGGCCACTACTTGCACAGTTTGTTTTCATTACACCTGAGATGGACTATGTTTTGAGCATTAGTGTTCCAGTAGCATTTCTCATGTCACTGGGAGCCCTTACCGGAGATGTGATTGGTTCATTTATCAAAAGAAGAGTAGGCGTAAAAAGTGGAGATCCATCACCATTTCTGGATCAAACGGGATTTATTATCATGGCACTGATTTTTGTATCTCCAATGATGACGCCAAGTCCAATCTTTGTGATGATTCTTATACTAACTACTTTGGCAATACACTGGCTTAGTAACGCGCTGAGTTACTTGCTGGGTCTGAAAAAAAATCCATGGTAGATATTGCACAAGGAAAACCATAAAAGGTGACTAAAAAATACTAATCTATCTACATCAATTCCACTGGAGTACTTCAATATCCATGTGATTTGATGGGTGCTCAAGTTTCTATAAACCGGAGTAGTCCTAACAATGATGGTCAAAGATTGCATGCAATCGGACGTGGTATACGTATCAGTGCCAGGAACTAGAGAAGATGTTCTTCAGCTTATGGCTGAGAAGCAAATAAACGGTGTTCCTGTGGTAAAGAAAGGGACCAAGTCACTAGTAGGAATGGTTACCAGAACAGATCTTCTCCGTAAGGCTGACGAGAATCAATTGGCAATGCTCATGGTGAGAGACCCGGAAACCGTAACTCCTAGGACTGATATCAGGACTGCTTTGAAACTAATGATTGAGAAAAAATACAGAAGACTTCCTGTTGTTGAAAAGGATGAGCTTGTCGGCTTAGTTTCGGTCCCAGATATTCTAGGAGCAACCCTTGAGAATAACAAGAAATATGGCTCAATGGATATTTCCAAATTTGTCACACGAACATTGAGTGCTGTCTGGGAGAAGACACCCATTTCACTCTCATATATGATAATGGAGATGGCTGGGAAAAATAGTCTCGTTGTGCTTAGTGAAGGGGGCGGCGTGACAGGAGTAATAACTGTCAGCGATTACATTCGCCTCTCCGAAGTTACAGTCGAAAACAACATTTCACAGACTTTTAGTGGCACAGATAGTGCAGTCGATTGGGGATGGACTTCGAAAGATTTTCTTGTTGTCACCAAGAAACTTCTTCGATTGCCAAGTAAGGCTGTTGAAGAAGTAATGACCAAGAACATCATTAACTTCACCGAGATCACTACCGTGTCTGAATGTGTCAGAACACTCAGGGTTGAAGAAATAGATCAGGCACCCGTGTTGTCTGTTACGGGAAGTCTTGTAGGCATGATTGAGGATCAGGATCTTCTACCTCTAGCTCTTGAGTCGCAGAATGGGGACTAAGACCCGAAGATATCAAAATCAGTAAGTGAAGTCTGTTCTGATATGAAAAGTGAGTCTAAAGAAACTTTGATGAGTTTCAGTCGTTCTTGTAGATACTGATCCAGACCGTGTTCTTCGATGATTTTCCTAGTCACGTCCAAATACTTTGAGATATTCTTCTGCCTGACGGTCAAAGAGAGTTTACTCCCACATATGCAATTGCCAGAAAGAGGAATGCGTCTATAGATCCTTCGACACTTCTGGCACTGGATTTTCTGTGTAGAATAAGCTCTCAGATTACCCCGAATGTCACGAAAGAAATGATGTGATAAAACGCGTTCAGCAACATCTTTTGCATCAACTGCTGAGATAAGGGTAGCAAGTTTCAATTGAGCGTTCAGTTTTTCGTCCATGCTACCTAATATCTTGTATCTCGTATTTTTTGGACCAGAGTCAAATGATGATGTACTATGTGTGAATCCAAATCCTTCATACTGCGCAGCTGAATTAAGTCGGGATGCAACGATGTCGACTAGTTGCTCTACATCCTTTGGAGGTCGTGCCTCCGCTACCATATTGTAAAACTCAGCAGGATATCGTCTACAGACTTCCATATTATGACTCTCATCATCAACCTCAGTTGGCTTAAGAATGACTGCAAGAACGAGAGGCGCGTCCATCAGACCACCTCTTCCGGCTGGAAGATAGTTCTTTGAAAAATTGAGAAGTGCGTCAAGAACCAATATGAGCGCGTCTTCATCACCATCACAGTTTCTTCTCTTAGCTGCATGCCAATATGGATGAGCATAGCAAACACTGGCATTTGTGAATCCAATAATACGGCCAATTATTCCAGCTGATGTGTGAGGCGCAAGACCAATGACAAGTTGTCCAATGACATCTTCTTGGACATCAAATTTGTAGTACCTGTCTAAGCCATATATCTTTTCTAGACAGTCGTCAATGAACCGTCCGACTCTCACCAAGTACATCGCGCAGTTTTCTGGCACAATGATGTCCTGAACTCTGAGTTCAACTACCTGATCATCTGTGACTAGAGGCTCTCCATATTGATCTGTGACGTAACCAAGTTCATGCAGGCGACTTACGGGGATGCCTATCTCTCTTGGAGTGAAGTGTGTCAATGGAGCGTCAGTGGCATCAAAACGTGCTGTTCCGTCACGATAGCAGTATACATCATGTTTCGCTCGGAGAATGCCTTTTCCAAGATACTCAGGTATTTTGTAGTCACTAGTGAGGCCCAAAACACCACGGACGCCATGCGCCTCGAACTCACTGACCTCAGTCTTGACACGGTTGATTAAAGCTGTTATATCTACTTGGACTCTTTTAGTAACTTGAATGAGGTTTACATCGTGGCTATATTGGCACATTCCAGTGTTGGGATCGATTGGTCGCCCGCAGTCTTCATGAGAACACCATGGTTGAATATTGGTATGTACTCCACACTTAGGACATCGTGATTCAAAGGTTTCAGATGAACAACTTGGACAGATTCTGGATACCATTTCCAACTCTACACCATTAGAGTCAGTAGTGTCAAATCCAATCGAGTCTCCTTCAAAGGTATCGAGGGTTGATATGTGCTCTACACTCTTTGCTACTTCCTCTATTCGACGTTCAGTTCCTTTTGAACGGCCAACAGGAAATAGAGCTTGAACTGGTGGTCTCATCCGTCGTTCTTCAGCTTTCTCAGGTCGGCCCATCCTAGCCCCGATAGAGAAACCAACTTTATCCATTAATTTAACAGATGCCACTGAATTCATCAGTTCGAGAGGCGTAGTACCTTTTGGAGTGGTATCTTTCTTTCCAAGTTGGGCAAGGATGGATATCGCATCGTCGCTAAGATGAATTTTCTTTTTACTTGGTGCCAAAGTGTGGGGGATTGCTGCTTTCTCTAACAAGCGCTTACATTCAGTTTTGAGGGGTAAAATCATCGTTGTTTCTTTGATGGTGTGTTTTGTAAGGAGCCACTCTCTTAGTTTCAGCGTTTCTTCAGGCGTGAGTGCCATCCAGCGATATAGATAGAATGGATGAAGTGGAATTTTTAGCTTCTTTGAAAGATGAACTGCTTGAGATGCACTTGGAATCCGTGTGAGTGGAGAGTCTACAAACTGATTAACGTCCTCGGGAGTCATATCAGATTTCGAAAGATGTTTTTTCAGCTCAGCCAGTGTTATTTTAGAAACAGCACGGTCAAGATCATGGGACCACCATTCTTCACAATATCCTGATGGAACAAGAGGATGATTGTTTTCAAGAAATTCTCCTAATGCAACAAGGATATCACCAAGATACAGGATTTTCTCGACATTGCCTTCGAGATTTTTGGCTTCATTGGTATCGCGCACTCGAACAACAGAACCATCTTTCAGGAGAACAATAGGTCCTTCAATAGAGTCAACAGGTGCTACTATAGAGCCTTTTCCTGGTCTCTCAGTTCGGATGTGTGTACCAGGAGCAAGAAATTCTTCCACTATGTACATGGTCGCAGGATTTATTCCGACCCCGGCAAGTCCTGTATTCCGTGACCGGCCATATCTCAGTCTGAACCCTCCAATATGTGATGGATGAGAAAATACGGGGCGTCCGCCAATAACATCAGCTAGGTACTCAGATTTAGGTTCAAGCTTTTTATCTACTGTGTCTTCCTCTGCACGAGATGCAACTTTTGATATTCTGGAGGCAAGTTCATCAAGCCAGTCCCAGCCGCTTATTTGATTGGTAGTCACGATCTTTGCTAGTTTCACGGCTCGTCCTACGACACCATCATTGAGAACAAGAACTGCTCCTCCACGGACCCTGTTGGTTTCAATGCGTTCCAAATCACGACTTCCTGAAACCTCGAACTCTTCAGTTGGTTCACCAGTCAACATTATAGGTAGTCGTGATGCAGCAAATCGTACTAAGTCAGGATAGACTGGGTATTGGAGATGAACATTTCGAGCATAAAGCTCAACCTCTTCTAAAGCACGTTCGGTTTCTTCTAATGTTGCCTTGAAAGCAGGCAGATTCAGTACTTGACGGACATAATCAGCTACTAGGACTGTCATAGCTGCTTCAGTTCCACCCGCGGCACGTATAGGTCCAGCGAGATAAAGAGCAAGATACCTGTCATCGCCAGAGCCTCTAATCCGAACCTTTGCAATCCCCTCGAGTGGAGCAGCAGTGATGCTCTCTGTAAGAATTGAGAGTGCAACTCTGACTGCCTTGTCTGCAGCTTTCTCTGCGTCTTCAATCTGACCAAGTTTCCCCTCTGCTATCTCCTTGGCTATTGCAAAAGCGACTTCTTCTCGAGATTTTTCTTCTTGTAACTCGCGTATTCGTTTGGCAACACCTATAGGACCCTCTAGCGTTGCTTCAACACGAGCAGCCACATCATGAGCAGGGGGAATTTCTACCCTTGTCGTTGGGTCAAATCCCTGCAGTCTTGCTGTTTCTGCGATAGCATATAGAATATGTATGTTCTCATTTAGCAAACTGAAGTACTGTTTGTAGAAGATGCTATGCTCAGGTAGACTCAGATCAGATTCGGTCACAGCGATTCAACATCCTTCTATCACGAGTGTGTATTTGTGTTTCGCTTGATGATGCTTACAAATTCACCAAGCTCGTACTTGTTGAGGAGATTACTTTAAAGCAGATAGACATGACCATAAAATAGTCTACGCCACCATACAAGCAATAGAAGGTGACTCAATTGCTCACTCTTGAAGAAACGATAGAACTGATTCTAAAACACAGGTCCGATTATGAACGCAAAGACATTCTGGAAATGATTGAAGAGAAACGAGAAGAACTCGGACGTGAGGTTATCAATGACGAGTCTGCTGCCATGATAGTGGCTAGAGAACTCGGAGTTGATCTTCATCAAATTTCACCAAAAGCACGCCAGAGAGTTGAGGACATTACCGAAACTACAAGAAACATTGCTCTCACTGCTAAAATTATCAATATGGGTACCGTTCGAACTTTTACCCGTAAGAATGGAGGAGGAGAAGGGAGGGTTGCTAGTATAATGGTATCAGATGAAACGGGGTCTATCAGAGTAGTCTTATGGGATGACCTCACAAATGCTGTTTCTGATAATGTTGTTTCTGTTGGTGATGTCATTCAAATACGAGGAGCCTACGTGAAGAAAGGACTTGGAGACTCATTAGAACTGAACTTGGGTAGAATGGGACAAATTAGAATCTTGGAAGACTATGAGATTGAAGATCTCGGTATCGAGTTCTCAGATAAATCAACCTTGGATCAGAAAATTGGTGATCTTAAAGAGGGATTATTCAATGTCAGTCTAAAAGTGAAAATTCAGAGAGTATTCCAGCTTTCTACGTTTACGAGACAAAGAGATGGTTCTGAGGGAAAAGTCCTAAGCGTTGTGGGAGCTGATGAAACTGGGACCGCTAGACTTGTTTTTTGGGATGAGAAAGCTTCAGAGATGGACGATGTGGAGGAAGGTGAAATCATCCAACTCAAGGGTGTAAATACCAGGTTGAATCGAGATGGCACTGAAGTTGAAGTGCATGTTGGGAGAGCAGCTTCAATAGAGCGAGGGCTTAAAGAGAAGATTGATGCGGTTGAAGCGGCGTCAGGCAGAAGCGAGTCGAAACCTCTTGGATTAAAGGGAATCGCAGACTTGACAACAGGTATGTGGGATGTTGATGTTGAGGGGAAGGTTGTTACCGTCTATGACGCGACCAATTTTACAACAAAAGACGGTCGCGATGGACAAGTCAGAAATGTTATTCTTGCTGACGAGTCGGGTAAAACTCGTGTTACTTTTTGGAATGAGGATGTTGACAAGATAGAAGACATCAAGGAAGGCGATATCCTCAAGATTCTTCACGGGTATGTGAAAGAGGGATTCAGAGGTGGTGTGGAATTCCAAGTTGGGCGCAAAGCAGAGATTCACATCAATCCTAAAGGATCCAAACTTGAGAAGCTGGATGTGTCGCAGGTATCCCTCCAACCGATGACAAAGGCTTCAAGAGTCTTAATTGGTGATATTGATGATAATACGGAGGGTAAAAGCGTGGAGATTTGCGGCATTATTGTGAATTTGAGTCAAGCAACTAGCCCAATATATCAAGCATGCCCAAGCTGTAACAAGAAACTAGATGAAACAGATAAGGGGTTTGTCTGCAAGTCTTGTGGAAAAGTTGACAAACCTGAACCCAGAATGTTGTACAAGATAACTGTAGATGATGGATCAGGGTCAATCAGAGTAACGCTATTCGGTAAGGTTGGAGAAGAGCTGCTTCAGATGACTGCAGACGAGGCTAATGAAATGATCAAAAAGACTGGAAGAGTCGAACAACCAATTGTTGAAAACACTGACAAGGTTGTTGGAAAGTATATCGCAATCCACGGTCGTGTGAAGAAATTCAGAGACTCGTTCGACCTTTCAGCAAGTGGTTTTGAGTACGCAGATTCAGTGAGAGAAATTAAGCGGATGAAGGAAGAGATTCAGAAAGAGGTAGGTTAAACGGTGTTCTAGGGAATTGAGTCCACAATATTTTATCAATAAATGATATTATTCATTTTTATAATCGATTTAGTGCTTGTGAAATACATAATGAATCCAGTTCGATTGGTTGTTGCAGAGCGTAATTATCTGAAGGGTGTTCTTAGAGCATTCTTAGAAGGGAAAAAGAATCAGAACTATGTCATAGGATGTTTCAGAAACGTTCCCATTTCCATTTTTGATGAGATCGCACAAGAACTATCAGAGTACTCGAATACACCACAGTTTAGTGAGCTCTACAATCTACGGAAAAAACTATTACAAAACTTAAGTGACAGGACTGAAAAGACTCGTTGGAGTCCTTGGGCAATTAGTAAATATTAATCAGCTTTTGAGAACTACTTGCTGGCTTTGATTAGTGTTTGCAGTCCTGATAGAAATATATCAACATCATCACGGTTGTTATACAGATAGAAGCTGGCTCTCACAGTTCCCTTCTTTGGATCTATGCCCATTTGATAATGAAATGGTCCGACACAGTGCCAACCACTACGAACCATCACA
>JAEORI010000154.1 GCA_016840965.1 Candidatus Thorarchaeota archaeon
ACACTGCAACTAATGTCAATTCCAGGTATGTATTCTTGAACAACCCGGGGTTCATACCCACCTTCCTCGGATTCTCTATATACGTTACTGACATCATGTGGACTACGAACAAGTCTGATTCCACTTCCACCTCCTGAATGAGTTGGTCTTACTAAATATGGGACGGTGAAATCTCCAGTTAGTTTCAATGCCTCCTCTGGTGTATTTACTGTCTGACGTTTTGGAGATTTAATACCCTGGACGTCTGCGATTTTAGCAAGAGATACAAAGTTTCTCGCTTTTTTCATTTGATTTGGTGAGCAACCAATTAACAATCCTTCTTTGTGTAATGGTATCAGAGCATCAGCATGGTCGTCAAAACCACTTCCGATGAAAACATAGTCTAGCTCTTGTTTTTCCATGAGATGAAGTAGGTTCTGTACAAGGCTTTCATAGAGTGGAACATCTAGTGGTTGCCTTTGGCGTACTCCTGGAGTTGGTGTTAAGATGGCAATCCAATCATCGCAACAAGCTGAAAGATCATCATCTCCCCAATAGTCTGAAACTAAGACTTTTGCACCAGCTTTCTTTGCTGAACAGGCTATAGGTCGAGCATTGAAACCAATGACTCCTACGCGCTTTTTTCTTAGGGGCGATGATATTGAACCCATAATAATCCGGACGTCGTAGCCCTGATAAGGTCTTTCTGTTCTCAGGTTATACAGTATCAGGTGTTTGCAATGATGAAGGTTAATGAATCTGAGATGACTCCTACTAGGATTGAAGGAGTGACGGGAGTTGCGCTTGCAAATGATGTTGTTCAGGAAGAAGTGACTGCTGGCGTACGAATTGTTATGGCAAATAGCAATGTTCCAAGACGACCTCATGTTCATTCTGAAAGACAGGTTATCTATGTTATATCAGGTAAAGGGAAAATTACAGATGGTAGAGAAACCCTTGATCTCAAACCAGGAGATTTCATTTTATTGGATGCAAATGAAGAGCACTATGTTATGACTGAGAATGAAGAACTCAAGCTCTTCGAAGTCAAATACCCATAGAACCGGAAGGAGAGAATCTTGCTGACTGCAGATTACTACAAAGTGTGTCCAATTGCTTGGACAATGAAAAGCGAGATACTCGTTAATCATCTTTCTTCACTAATATCAAAAGAATCAATCCTAATCGGGGATTTTGCCGCTGGTGAACATGATCGGATTCCATCATTCTTTGTGAATCTACTTCCTGAATTCTTTCCAGCTTTTAATCCTCAAAATAGGAGAGTTGTCTACTGTATTGATTTGCATGCGCTACGTCTAGATAGTCTGTTAGGAAAGCTTGAGGATTCGAAGTTATTAGAAGATGTTCGAGTAGTCCAAGCCAAGTTGGAAACTATGGACAAAGAAGCAGAACTAAGACCTGGATTGATTGAATTTCTAGACAGCAATACTGAGACTATGACATGGTTTGACCATCATTTACGAACCCATAGTTTCATACCTCCTGAGGTCTTCGATATTGGCGTGTTGAATAATGATGTTGTTGGATACTTACATGAATACTACAAAGAATATAGTGATGTTGTTGTTAGTCTTCAGAAAATACATAAAACACTGAAGAAAGGCGCTCTTCTTCTTGTTACTATGCCATGCTCACTCTATGTAGTGAATAACGTAGACATCTTGGAATCAGTTGGATTTCAGTTTCTGGATGGGAAAGATATCAATTTGAAAGATTCTTCAGTTACCAAATTGGACAGAAACTCGGATCCGATCTCTATGAGTCGACTTGGACACTATAGTTTCTTGATATTCATCAGAAATTAATACATCAAGGATAGAGTCATAGGAGAGAAAGGTACAGAGTGACATAATTTCTCGCAAAGCTTATACATTGCGAAGCGTTGTACACAATGAGCTTGCTGTAGGGGAATAAATAATGTCTGGAAAGAAACTCACCGACAAAGAAAAAGCTGCACTAGATGAAGCCCTCAAAGGAGCTGTACTTTCTGATTCAGAGCTGGAGAGCTTGGAAGAAGGTGTAGATGAAACTGGCGAAACAGTCATGCCAGTGGAAAACGGTGAAGACTTAATATCCGCTGCAGCACTCGCGCTTGATTTCGTAGAGCATCTAGAAACATCAGCTCCTCGCGAGCTCGCAGGTGATGAGGATGCTGTTGCAGGATTTGACGCGCTGCTAAGGAAGTTAGAAACTCTGAGGGCTGATATATCTTCTCTTCAACGAGGTGTAGTTGGTGTTTTCGCAGCGCAATTGCTTGCTTTTAGAGGGAATGTAGTGGACCTGAAGACTCGAATATCTGAAGAGATGGTCGATCGGCTAAGAATGAAGTTCTACAAGAATTTCATTGAGTCGATGTTTGTTGATATTGTGGATTCAGAGTTTTCAGCATTGGAGAAAGATCTTGTTGACAAAATTGTTGAGCAAACGCAGGAAAGATTCAAGGAGTTTGCACTTCGCGTCCGAGAGTCTGAAGTTGACCTGCGCAGGACAATCGTCGAACAACAAGACATCGTTAGATCATTCATGACAAGTTTGGAAGAAGAAACAGCTGCTCAAAGGACAGAATTGGCTGAAAAGCAGCAGGAAATTACTAAACTTGAATTAGAAATTCGAAATCTACAATCAAAATATGATGTTGGGAAAGCAATTGAAATCTCGAAAGATGAGTATGAGCGGCGAATCACTGCACTAGAAGAAGAAGTCAAAGATCTCAAAGATGATTTACTTCTCAAAGATGCCTTGGTTGAGAAGAGAACCCAAAGTATTGAGGAAACAAGGAAAGAAGTAGAGGAATTGAAACTTCAACTGAATGAAGCATGGGGCAAGATTGAGGTATATAAAGAGGAAGCTGCGCTCTCCAAACCCAAGACAGAAAAAACAGAAGCAGAATTAGAAGCTCTAACCTCAAAGATCAATCTTCTCGAAACTACCTTGGAAGAAAGACGTCGAGACGGTGACCTTGCCGCTGCAAATATCAAGCAGTTGGAAACACAGATTGAAGATCTTATAGCAGATAAATTGGCGGCTGAAAAAGAAGCTGCAGAGAGATTAGCTGAACTTGATCAGATACAAGGTCGAATAACAGAGATTAAGGAAATGGATGAAAAGATACACACGCTGGAACGTCAGAGCAAAGAAACCAAGGAACAAGTTAAGATTGTTGAGATGCAGAAAGAAGCCTTTGAAAAAGCCACCCGTTTGATGGAAAAAGAGCGAGACATGGCTCTGCAGCAACGAGATCTCTCAAATGAACGAACACAACGTTACATCAAGGTTCTTGGAATGGAAGGTAATACGAAGGTTCTCCTTCTTGTTGATGAAGTAGGCTCGGTCAACTTCACTGAGTTAGGAAAGTCTCTTGGAGTTCCAAAAGGTCAAGCTATGAAATGGGCAAGGGAATTGCACAAACTTGGAGTTCTCGACATTGATGGTGAAACAGTTAAGTCAACACTGAAGAAGATGGACATCAAAGAAGGCGAAGTCAAAATTGACTAGCATTGGTCTGTGAATTCTAAAACTCGATTGATCTATCACCCTCACTGAAACTCTTGACGATTTGAGTCCAGTAATCCGCTAGCTTAGTCATAGCTCTTGAAAAATCCTCTGTAAGTCGAAACTCGCCAATTCGCTTCTCTACCAGACCCACATCACGAAGTTTTCGCATGACCTTAACATAGAGACCTCGACTTGACAACACAAAGCGTTCCCAGTCTGTATCCTTTATAACACCATCATTGGTCATGATTGTATTGAGAATCTTGGAGGCTTGTTCTACCTGCATCTCAGTGAAGAAGATATACCGAAGAAGATGCCGTGGACTGATTAGGGACGGTCTCCGAATAATGTCTATTTTTGCCATGGCCAGACACTGATGATAGATTCGTGAGTCTGAATAAGACATTAGGTATTACGTCTACTTTCTTAGTGATTTAGACATCAACATTGGCACAGCAATGAGGACAAATATCCCAATTGATACAATCGTTTGCATCGCTAGAGAAATAGGAGTGGCATAAACCCAAAATGCAAGACCTGTCAAAATACATCCTAGGAATGGGAGGATCTGATATGGAGATTTCAATCTAGCCATGGCTGCAACTAAAATGAAGAATCCATATCCAACTGCAGCGAACGCAAGTGCGAGAGAGAAAAGTACTGCAAGTGCCTCATATAGACCGAATAATATCCATCCTGCAGGTGGGAAGAAATATGCAACTACCAACCAAATGATGTTGAACAGTAATATTATCTTAAGTCCAGCGGAAGCATTTTGGATATCGACATTAGATGGAGCATTAGAAAACATAATCGTCATTGCTAGAAACGCTATGATCCAAAACACTGGATTGATGACTGTTAAACCTGCAAAGGTATAGAGAAAAGTATAGACAAAACTACCAATTGCATTCAATGGATATATCCAATCAGAGAGTAATGCTGGATTCGACTTAACATTGATTAGGTCGCTCAGTAAATTCAATGCATTAGTTCCAAGCTCGGGTCTATCTGGAACAAGATATGTGGCTCCAAATGCGAATAGAATAAGTAAAACCAAAGAAACCGCAATAGGTGCAAGATTGATAATGGCATTTTTGAATCGACTTTTTGGTTTTAAGTATTTGACATATCCTAGGACTATCTGGTCTCCTTGACGCTCAACGTTAATCGGTTTAAACTCGACAATCTCGGTTCTGGTGAAAACGCAGCCAAGCGCATGTGATGACTCGTGTAATGCAACACCTGGTCCTACAAGCATATACCACGACCTTGAACCAGGATCTTGAGTAGTACGAAGCATCGCTTGTGATATTTTCTCAAGAAACCAGCCAAGTCCCCACACAATGAAAAATAAAATGAAACCAAGAAGTACTATGGTGAAATATGCGTTCACTCTTGAAATCTCCTACACAGTTATGGATTAGAGTCCTAGTTCTCTTCGTTTTTCATCCTCGACTCGCTCTATCTCCCGATTTTTAGATTCCTCGAGCTCACGCGCCTTTTCTCTCTTTGCCCTCTCAACGATTTTGTGTTTTTCTTTGTCTAGTTCTCGAAATCGTTTCTCTTTAGCTCTTTCAGCATCACGTATCCTTCGACGAAGTGTTTCGACCTCTTTCTTAAGACTTGAACGAGACTTTTCTTTTTGTTTCTTAGAATCTTGGTATTCTTTGTCAGCTGATTTCCAGTCCCGCTCAGCGTCTCGTAGGCGTGATCGTATTGTCTCATACGAATCCCTTTTCGATTTTGCAGCCGCTCGATATCTCTCTACTTCAGCATCTAGTCGAGCATCCAATCCTTCCAAGTCCATCTCTGCTTTCTGAAGTTGGATTCTAAAATCTTTAATATCTGTATCAATCTTCTGAACTTTCATATCCTGCAAGTATTCTTGGTCTACCATTGTAATCATAATGCTATAGCAACGTTGCTATTTCACTTTTGTCCATGATTAGTGTATATAATCATCCGCAAATTGATGCATAATCGCCCTCTCTGCTCGCCTTAGGCGTTCTTGCATAGCTACTCGTTTTATGTTCAACATCTTTGCTAGCTGTTTGACTTCACTTCTTCTAGGAATATCGTAGTATCCATTAATCGTGGCTACTTTAATTGCATCAAATTGCTTCTCTGTGAGATTTGGGCCAAAAGATCCTCCTGGAGACCTACGAATGCTTCTGACTCGAACTCTTGAAAATCGTGAACGAAGATTCTCGAATGCTAAATGAAAAGCCTCCTGATCTGGAGCCAAAAGATGATGGATTTGCTTTCCAGCCTCAATAAATATGGGCAATCTTGACATGCAACGACTTTCAAGAATGGTTTCATGAATTGATTTCTTTTTTAGTTTGTGAGTGACCTCTGTCCAAATTTGATCTTCTGCTCTATGTGTGACTCGAATTTCAGCGATGCTCTCCGATTTCTCTAGCTCTTTTACATAATCGAGTAGTGGTTTCTCTTTTCCAGTCAAGCTTTCGATAATACCAAAACCAAGAGGGCCATTGATTGATACTAATATGACCCTAACAGGAATCCTCCTTGTGATATCACACGAATAATATCCTTCAGCAGTAATCTCTAGTTTCGCTTCTATCATACATATAAACACCCGTCTTATGACGGCATAACATTAATTCTTACTTCAATGTATCGATTTGTTAGGTGATTGTATCGTTTGACAACTTTGGAGGAATTGACGCAACTCAAAACCCCGGATTCCAGACGCACCCGCATTATAGCTGTAGTTGAAGCATTGTTTGTAACGATATTGTGGTCTTCATCATTTGTTATTATCAAGTGGGGTCTCAAAGATATTCCTCCTTTGACATTCGCAGGACTAAGATATTTTATTGCGTCATTCCTTTTGTTAGCATTAATTCTCTCACAATCAGAAATTCGCCATTCTTTGAGAGGTCGATCAAGAAAGTGGTTGGGAATGCTGTTTATCTATGGTTGCTTTTATATCACAGCTACGCAGGGAACTCAGTTTCTCGCTTTATTTCATCTCCCTGCAATCACGCTATCACTTCTTCTGAACCTAACACCAATTCTAGTACTTATGGCAGCAATTCCATGGTTGGGAGAGAAACCTTCAACGATTGAGATATTTCTTGTTTTTGCTGGTATTTTTGGGGTGATTCTGTATTTTTATCCAATGGACTTTGTTGGTGTATCTATAATCGGTCTTATCATTGGTGTTTCTAGTCTTCTTGCCAATTCGGTTTCAGCAATAATTGGACGAGCCATTAATCGCTCACGAGATACACCTCCCCTTGTTGTCACTGGAATTATGATGTTCATTGGCGCAATCTTTCTCATGTTGGTCGCATTGATGTCCGAACCAATAACGCCGCTATCATTAACTTCTTGGTTTTACATTCTATGGTTGGCAGTTGCAAACACAGCCCTTGCATTCACATTGTGGAACAGAGCCATGAGAGTGTTAAGAGCAGTTGATATGACCCTCATCAACAGTACTATGATGCCGCAGATTGTCATCCTTTCATATGCATTTCTAGGAGAGTATCCTGAACCTCTTGATTGGTTAGGATTAATCATTTTAGCTCTCAGTGTAGCCGCAGTCCAATATATACAAACAAAACGTGCTAGTAATTCTAATTATTAGTCGATTCGATATGTTTTGATTACATCGGACCCACTGAGATACGTTGACAAAACAGGGAAAGGCTAATGTGTATAGTTGTCTTTTAATTAATCTCCCGGGAGGCATGAATTTGATGAGTTATGATGAACTACGAGAAACTGATCTATTCTCGTTCTTCAATTTCACAGAGAGTGGACGAAAACCCTTGATAGATGGGATGCAAGAGATTCATCTCAAACCTGGTGGTTTTCAAGAATTCATTGATGTGAAAATGAAGATCGATAGATTCCAGAAGGTCCACCAAGGAGTCTTGTATCTGGACAGAGCCTGGATTGGAGGTCCTATGACCGTGAGTCCTTTTGGTAAAGACCTAGCAAAGAGTTTCATCGATGCTGTTACTCCCGCGATAGACAAGAAGAAAGCAAGTAATATTGTATCCACAATCTGGAATCTACAAGGATCAAATGACATCTCAATTCCGCTAAAACCTTCCAGTCCAATAGACTCAATTTCAGGACTACCAATTGAAAAGCTTGAGAATGTCTATCTTGGCATTGAAGATAAATTTGAGATGAAATTAGAGAATTCGTGCATATCAATCGAAAATGTGACCGATGTTGGACGTAAGCGTCTAAAGATCTCCATAGATACAATCTAGACTCTGTGCTGGTTCCATGCCATCAATATTGTTTTTGCTATATCTGCTGCTGTCACTCCCACAAGTGTTGCATCAAATTCTTTCAAAGTCTGGGATATTCTTTCTTCAATTACACGCTCTTGAGCACCTATTCCAATTAATGATTCTTCAATTCTCAATATCGTTTCTTCAGGATGTAGAAAGAAATCCCCAAGTATCTTGACAACACCTATTCTGTCTGCAGAAGCCTGAAGTTTTATTTTCACAAGCTTACCTCCTGGAACCTTATAACTGGATTCTTGCATATTCATCACCTTGAGAAATTCCATTCGTAAGTTGTATACTTCTCCCGAACGAGTTTCGTCATAGTCCTTAATTCTGCATCACTGAGTCTACCAGAGGTCAAATCGATTTTCAAAGCATCAGAGAATCCTAATTTGAGTGCATTCTGCAACTCACCGATGGAAACATCCCTACCAAGAATATCTCTTATTGATGTGACTCGATCCTTCACATCAGCAATCATTTTGTCTGAGATTTTCTCCTGTGGAACTTTTAGGATTGAAAACATAAGATTGACATCAAGATCAAGCAGGATCGTTCCATGTTGTAGGGTACAGCTATGGCGTCGTGTCATCGCATTTCCAGAGATTTTCTTACCGCCAGCATTGACATCATTGATTGGTTTAAATTCACTTTCAATTCCTAGATTTTGTAAAGCTCTGATTATTCCGCTACAAAGGAGATGATATGATTCCAAGATATCTGCTGGAGCCAATCTATGTCCTTTTGGCAAAATAATGCTGTAGGTCACTTCTCCCTCGAAATCATGATATACTGCTCCACCGCCAGTTATTCGTCGAATGAAATCGATACCTTGTGATTTACAGAAATCAACATCTACTTCATCCGTCATGCCTTGAAATGTTCCAATCGAAACAGCTGATGGACTCCACCGATATAGCCTAAGTGTTGGAGGGGCAGTACCATCTTTCATAGCTAGCATTATAGCTTCATCAATAGCCATGTTCTCAAATGCAGTGTGTATCTCTAAGTCAATGAACCGAATCTGTTCCATTCATGCCACCAAATTTGTTTGTTCGATTGCCTTCAGCAACTCCTCTTCGTTTAGACGTCGTGGATAGTTATACATTGGACCACGAGGTCTCTCATTATAGAATGGTCGGTTGCAACCTATACAGCCTGTCACTTGGAATGCCTCTCCAGATGATAAGGCTTCTCGAATTGTTTCGCTACTGATATCAATAGAAATACTGCCATCTGCATTTTCATTTATTTGTTCAGATTCTAGGAGTCCTAGAGAAATCAAATGTCGGACTACCTGAATTCTTCGGTACGATGAGAGGTTTGGCGGGGATTTGTTTTCAAGTGAAGTACCCTTGATGTTTGTAAAAGCAAATAATCCAACACTAATTCCGGCCTTGTACATTTCAATAATGAAATCTGCTGCCTCTTTTTCTGTTTCTCCTAAACCAACAATAAGATGGGTTGTAACATTTCCTTTGCCAAATATCTGCATTGCATTCTCAAGTCCGAGACGATGCGATTTCCATCTGTAGACAACTCCGCGATGCATTCCTTTGATTTCTTCAAATAATTCCTGTGTACCTGCATCAAGTGCGATACCAATGCTTGAAACTCCAGCTTCCTTCAATCTAAACATATCCTCTTTGGGTACTGGATGAATTGCTACAGAAATTGGGATCTTGGTGATTTTTCTTAATTCAGAAACAATCTCTATAACATCATGGACAACATTAGGATAGCAAATTGTTTGTATGCAAATCCTTCTGAATAGTCTTGATGTCGGCCATCTCTGGATTACCATGCTGAAATTATAATCTGGCCAAGAAATACGTGATAGTCGGTTTGATGCAGAAGTACTTTCTTGAGCTTGTGGACAAAAAGCACAGTTCGCTTCACATCCTTCTACGTGATAGGTCATTAGAAATGCGGTTGTAAAGTTTGGATCTTTATCTCCTGATTCAATTCCAATCTGGATTGCTGTGCCTAATGATAAGCGAACTCTCTCAATCAAATTCATCAACTTCTATTCGCCCAACTATGCTTTAACCATGTTGTTATTGTTCGTTATTCGAAGCTCGCAAGAGTCTCCTTCGTGAAAGAGACCTTTGAACTGACCGTATGTTTTCGGAATCAAAATTAGCTGCGGTGTTTTCTTTCGGGTATAGTGCTTAGTATAAATGAAGCACGAAATTCCTCGTAGCTCAATTTGATCTAAGAATGCGGCTATTGGTGGTCCACGCCTAAAAAGAGAAGCACCAGATTTGTTGCACCTCACAGTACCTACAGAAGAATCTCGTAGATGAACTTGTGAGCCAACTCTAATACTAGCAGTACCAATTACTCCACCAATCTTGTAGTGTGAGAGACCTCCATCGAGAATTCCTGTAATCTGTTTGTTCTCATTTGTTGCAGAGAGTCCTATCAAGTCACCAATTGAGGTATGTCCAAGATTTTCAGCATATCCGATTACATGGTCATTGCTGACTGAATTCACTAAAAATTCGATTGTGTCATTAGAAGATTGAATAGCTCTTGATTCAAACTTATATTCCAATTCAAGTGGATAGGATTTGCTTGAGCGCGTGAAAGACTTCAAAGGCATGATTTCAACATGATAATGGGGTCCAGTCCAATAGTTAAAGAAGCGAGAGCGAATTGTTTTTCCAATGCAATCACCCACATTGACTGATTCTCCTTCAGACACATTTGTTTCGCAGTGCATTACACGTACAATATCAGCTTGGGATTCTTCAGGAAGAATGCCAATCCCGTAGTCAAAATCGTTTGTAGGAAACTTCTTTGGTTGACCCATTTTCATTTTCTTAATTTTTACTATTTTGCCTGAAACCGGAGTCAGTACTTCTCCATTCCATTCTTGATGACGAGGATAGATATCTATTGCAGAACCCATATCATGGCCAATGTATGGACTATTGAAATATGAAAAATAGGCATCGTCCGGAGCATGTAAATCAATTCCCATTGCAGATCCAACAACGCGCATCAAGTTGACCTCAGGAACGTTTCAACATGCTCCAATATGCTAATGTTACACTATCTCCTATGCTTCTTTAGCTGCAGCATAGATTGGCACAAGCTTTTCCTTCCAAGCGGGTAGACCTTTTGGAGAGGAAGGATATTCCCTGTACACTCTTCGAATATCGTTCATGAGACCTGCAACCTTTGATACACGAAGCAACAGGGGTATTTTACCAAAGCCTGCAACAAGACGCTTGAACTTCTCTCCAGCTCCAAACTTTACTTCTCCGGTCATGGAGGTATCAAGAAGGTCACTGGCTTTGATGACTTGTTTTCTGAAAGCGAAGTCAATGTCTTCATTTGTGATGTTCAGTAAGAACCATCTAAAGACATCAAGTGCAGCCTGCTTTGACCCATAGCTCTTATGATAACGTGGATTATAATCCCAGAGAGACTCAATTGAGGTATCGTTCTTTTCAAGTGCTTCAGAAGCGACTATTCCCGCATGAGCTCCGCCAAGAAGTGATGAGCCAATCCCTCCTCCATGAATTGGATTTACTTGACAGGCGGCATCACCCACTAGCATGAAGTTGTCATCAACCATCGTGTCAATTGGCCTTCGGATTGGAGCTACACCACCACTGCTGTCTAATACCTTGAGCTCTCCCCAGGTGTCCATCCAGACTCTCTTCACAAAGTCATATTGGATGTCTTTTGGATTTCGGTGGCCTTCAATTGTCATTACGCCATTTCCAACATTGACTCGATTCTTGCCTTGAGGAAAGACCCAAGTGTAACCCCCAAGAGTTTCCTCTTGATTCCAGAAGATTTCCAGTATGTCTGGAGTTTCGAAATCGAATTCAGGGGTTTCATAGATATCTCGCCAAGCAACCATTCTGTCCTCAGCGGCAATGTTGCGTTCTATTGGTGAGTTTTCTGGGAGTTGCATTCTGAGCATTCCAGGTGCACCAGTAGCATCTACAACAATACGACTCGTGATCTCCCTTTCTGAACCTCCATCCTCTGATAGTTTTATACCCGCAACCTTTCCGCCATCAAAAACTAATTTCTTAACACGAGTTGAAGCCAATACTTCTGCTCCAGCACTCTCCGCGAGACCAACGAACCATTGACCCATTTTGAGTCTATTGAAAGACATACCTGTAGTTGTTGGTCCTTGCATTCTCAATCTATGTTCTCTGTCTGGAGAAATGAGGTCAATACCATTTACATCATACTCAACTATCCCAGTAGGTAACTGTGGGATACCGACCAGTTCTCTTAGCTCAATAATATGGTGAGAACCTAGCGCATCCCCACAAGTCTTGTTGCCAATATTGTCTCTTTCCTTTCTGTCTATGAGAAGCACTGAATGACCTCTCTTGGCAAGTGTGTACGCAGTGGTCGCACCTCCGGTTCCAGCACCTGCAACAATTACATCGTAATCAGCCATGAATCACACCTTTTTTGAAATTTGCCAAGTCTGTTCAAGAAAGCCTTCGAGTTGCATCGATATCAAAGGATTGTCTGTCCAACCACACAATCCTTGGTCTGGCATTGAAATCAGTGCTTCCTCTGAGTCAATCACTATGTCGATTGCTAGTGAATCTTCCTTAATACGCTGTTGGAAATGCGGAATTTTGGTTTCACTTGTTGTTCCTAGGATTGAACGAATTTTCACACCACGCCCTGTAGCTTCTTCTAGTGCTATGATAAAACCTTCACCCAAATCCTCAAGTGATGGTGCTACAAGAAGAATGCTTTGCTGAGCTCTTGAAATCATTGAGAGCATTTTTGACTTGACCTCACTTTTCCCACGAATTGTGTAAATGAGGGCAGGTACAGTGTTTGTAGTAACTCTCGACTCTTGGAGCTTTGAGAGATCCTCAAACGACTGCTGCAGTTTCGCTGTTCGAGTCTCTTTTAGGTGCGACAGTGGAGCAAATTGGTATACCTTTGGACGACCTTCATGTTGAACAACTAGTCCCTTTCCAACCAGGGCATCAAGTATTGAGTATAGATTAGCATGATGAATTCCTGTTTCATCAGAGATGTCAGAAACGGTTGCAGAATCCATTGCGTTTAGAGCTAGGATTACAGCAGTTTCATGAACTCCAAAGCCAATCTCTCTCAGAGTACTTGCAGCACGAGTACTAATCTCGTCATTAATTTTCGAACTCGATAAGCTCATTTTCGTCTAAAATTATGTGTAATTACTACTTAAAATAGTTATGGCTTAGCAAAACCTGTTAGGATTTCTTTAACAATATCTCGAGCAGCTAATGCGGTGATACCTGTATGATCTAGCATAGGGTTCAGCTCAACAACATCAGCATAACGAACCTTACCAGTTTCAAAACTAGTTATTAGAAGTTCCACCAAATCTACCATTGTAAGTCCACCGGACTCCGGATGACTCACTCCAGGTGCAATCTGAGGTGCTAGCACATCAATATCGACTGATACATAGAGATAGTCGACTCTTTTTCCAATCTCCTTTACACGTTTCTTAAACTGGTCTTTGGACAAAATTGGAGCCTTGCTCCCAGTTATTTCTTCTCTCTGTTCTGGAAGGGCTGACCGGAGATCATAAGCGGCAATGTCTTCAATAGACACTAAGTTCCCATCAACGATCCTTCTTACGCCTGTGGAGTGAGAAAAATGATATCCGCCCATATCTTGGTATAGGTCCGCGTGTGCGTCAAAATGAATTAAGCCATATTTACCAGGACGACCTCTTTTGAGACCCTTTACTATTGGATAAGTTATGAAATGATCTCCGCCCAGAAAAAGAAGGTAACTCTCTTTGGGAGAAAGTTTAGCACATGCTTCGGAGATGTCAACTGCTGCTGCCTCTGGAAGTCTTAACATCACTTCTAAATCGCCCACATCTTCTAACGTGATTTTTTTTGTCAGCGGTTCATCAATTACATCCCTTCTCCCAAGAGTTAGCGGATAGCTATGAGATCTTTCACTATCTGTAGCTTGACGTATTGAATCAGGACCAAATCGGGGACCAGGCATATAGCTTGAAGTCAAATCATAGGGGATTCCAACAATGCCGACATCGGGGTCTCCTGATTCTGGGGCAGGAATACCAAAAAAAGTTCTAGGTAATCTGAGATACCCGTTTAGTTCATCTTTGAGGGGCATAATCTCTCTTAACCGGCATTACAAAATAAACATGCTGAATAATAATGAAAAAGAAAGAGGTGTGAATCCCTGAGAATCTTGATGTTCTCAGGGTTCACTCAGTGAATTAAACTTGGTAAGTTCCACCGCGGCCTCGGCCGCGTGCCATCAGAACAATGTTGACCACAGCACCTAAGGCAACTGCACCGCCCATGACCGCTGTGATCGGATATCCGTCCCAGAACATCTGTTCGAGAAGTCCAATTGGATCTGAGGAAACAGTATATCCCTCAACATGTGTATGTTTAGAAAACGTATTGTTTCCGTAGTTATACACAACCACAGCAGGTGCAAATGCGTACACACCTTCATATTGGAAGGTCACATCATATGTGATGGTCATTGTTTCACCAGCACCAAGAGCTAAAGAAGTATCAGAGAGTTCTCCCACAATAGTGACTGATTTTGGATATGTAGTAGTTATGTTGTAGTCTACTAGAGAGAGATTGTATACTGGTTCAGTTCCTTGGTTTTGGACTGTGACCTGAACTTCAACAGTATCTCCTGGTGTTGCTTCAAGTGGATCAAATGTTCGCGCGATTTCCAAAAGTGGTGGAAAGGCACCTGGTTCAAAGTTAATAGTATAGTCAGGCACATTAGCGAATGCTGTTGCATTCCAAAAGACTACCCTTGCTCCTGCATCGTAGAATGTCCGGTTGAGTGCTTCAGCCTCAGGAGAATATCCTGTCACATTCATGTTCGGAGGAAGGAAAGCAGCAACTAGTGACTGACCACTGTCTAGACCATTTACTACCCCAGTCGATGACTTGCCTAAGAGGTCTTCAAAGATATTGAGCTCATTGTCACTCGTTGAGAGAACCTGATCACCAATGTATCCTGCAGCCGCAATCGCCATTGGACCATCAAGTTCTGGTAATTGCGAAAGTAGGAACGCTGCTGGTGGAGCTGGTTCTCCTCCGCCAAAGCTTTCAATGAGATCCATAAGATCACCCAAATCAGGTACAGCAAGTAGTCCAGCGCCTGAAGCTCGTGCTGTAGTGAAGAAAGAGGAATCAATTGATGCAATAAAACCATCTTGGTCCATTACATCAAGCACACTGTTGACTGCATCTGCAAATGGGTTAGTGACTCGATAAATGAAGAGATTGATTGAAGTAAATGGCAGCTCGACAGGTTCTCCAATGATACCTGAGATGAATTCCTCATCAATATAGAGATTCAACAACTCCTCGAAGTTGAAATTAAATCCGTTCTGAAGATGGGTTCTGATTTCTGCCATGTTTACTTGAGCCACATCATTTCCCACATTAAAGAACACATTGATTAGCAGACTGAAGTCGGTACCAAGCATGTTGAAGATTGAGTCAATTGGTGATCCGCCTTCACCGAACTGCTGAGCCATGAGTCCTCCGCCACCGCTATCAGAGAAGTTGAAGAGCTGAGTTCCAACAAGGTCCAAAATATATTCCAAGAGTTCACCCTGTGTAGCAAGCAGAGCCATCATTACACAACCATCGTACATTGGTAAGTTAAGACCCAGCTGCTCATCAGGAATACCAAGCTGTCCATAAACGACTGCAGGTGCACCCTGCTCATCTATTGCAGTAAATACTATTTCAGCTCCATTCTCAATCAGGTTGAAGAAGAAATCTTCACCCACATCTTGAGCCAAAATTGCACTGCTATTATTTGCAGCAGCAACAGCTGGAATTGAGAGTAGGAACCCAATAGCTAGTATAACTAATGCGTGCTTTCTGTTTAGTTTCATTCTAGAATTCCTCCTTTGGTCGGACTACAGCTCCAACGATAGCCGCAACAATGACTACTATGACTGGTGTAAAGAACCACAACAATAGTGGTGCAAGTATAGTCAATATCGTAGTCACATCAAATCCCATTCCCATTCCTGAAATCATTGGTAGGATTTGGTCGATCAGTCCTTGAATTACGGGGATACTTAGGATGTAAACGATTGAAGATCCTGGTGGCACGGAAAATGAGCCTAATTCAATACCTGTTTTGAATATCAGATATGCACAAAGAGCTATGAGAGCAAGGCATGAGAGCCACGTCATAAGACCAACAACGAAGGCACCCTTCTTTGTTCCAGCCATCACTCCTCCAACGAAGCCAGCTCCTGCCCAAACAGCTATCATAGTAAAGTTACTCATCGGATTAACCAGTAGTAGATTTACCATTACTAGTGTCGGCCTCAGGTAATTTCCAAAGTGAGGTCCAAAAATAGCAACCACTGATTCATAGCCATCGGGTAATAGGAACCAACTTCCAAGAAGGACTATAGCTAGAGCAATGAGCCAACCGAAGTATTTGCTCGAAAATGATGAAATAGCATATACCTCCTTATCACTTAAGATTCTACTACTCTTTTCTGGAATTTGTGTTATTAACACTTTATCGGATGTTTCTCCTCAGTAAACTAACGTTTGTCTAAATGTAGGATTAGTAACAGAGATATAGTAACTGCACTAAACTCAACGCTATAAAGCTCCGAAAAATAGACATTCGAAGCGTGAAACTAATGTGTTTAATATGACACAACAAGTGTAATAGTAGGCTGGTCGAAAGTGGATAATGACACCAAAGACGCATCGGTGTATGAATTGCTCCAGTTAATGTCATCATTGAATGACACCAGGAGAGCAATTCTTCTGGCACTGGCTCATATCTATCCACGGAGCGTTAGTGGTGTTCAATTAAGTCGACTCATCGGCTATAGTGGAAAATCAAGAAGTCTGTACAGAGGTGTAATATCCCATCTGCAAGAGAACGAAATGATTCAGATTGACCAGCTTACACCGAAGCTTTACGCAATCCGAATAAATAATGAGCATCCTTTGCTCACTATTCTAGTAGATCTCTGTAAGGAATATGGGAAACATTCCCGGAATATGTACTTGAACGCGCTGGAGGAAGAGTAAGTTTGGAGAATGAACTCCTACTTGAAGCAAAGGCCCTCTACAAAGATAGGATAAGAATTGCCCTCTCAGCCTTCATCATAGTATTTTCAATTACATTTTTTGTATACTATACAACTGGTATCGCTGGCTTAGGTACAATTACGCCTCCGCCTGATGGCGTCGCTCAAGGCTTACTAGTAGTTGCTGCTTTCAATAATGTTGGCTTAATTATTGCGGTTGTTCTAATGGTGTTAGCTTTCCGCTTTTGGTCATGGGCATTCCTTCCAGGTCCTGCATCATTATTCACAACGTCTGTTCTCAGGGGAATTCTTGGACCCAAAACTATCATCAAACAATCTATTGGTAAACGCTTCGAGGTTATACTTGAGAATGGATCGTCTTTCAAGATTAATTGTTACATACAAGAAAAAGAGACAGACGACTGGTTTTCCTACCGCCTGATTTCCTCAAAGCTTCGAAATGGAAATCTCAGAAATATCGCACTCCGTCACGGGTTCGCAATTAAAGATAATCGATTCATGGCAAGCATCAGCAATGATGAGTTGCATCATCGGACATTACTAATGGCAAAAGCTATGATGATTGCGGATTCATCTATCTAGGTGGCGGATGTCTTAGGGCTCTGGGTTTCTTCTGCTTTTGCTTTCTAGCATAGTTATCTATATCTGTCATCCACCGAGTGAGCATCATCGGATGTGCCCTATATCTTGCTGGTATCGTATGTCCAAGTGGTGACACTTTGTCTCTCTTTTCCTTTCGTTTGCGAACCATATGCCTCGAGAATATCTTTGTTTGAAATCCAATTAACATTTCTACAAACCAAACTACAATCAGGAAACCTATTTCTGTAACACTGAACTGGAGAATTTGAGTTAGCAATGGTAATGCGAATTAAAAGGACAATCGATATTGCTATGAGTAACTATACTGAGATCACAGGCTTCTGTGTTTTCACTTATGAAGGAAAGGTTGCTTATGCAAGCGGCAACATGGATATTACCAGTGAAATCAACACGATAATTCAAGCTTGGAATGGACACCTCCAAAATTTCTCGCTGAAAAATATTGCATTCTTGAGAGCTTTAGCTACGGAGCAAGGATTTGTAGCAATCAATCCTGACGGTGCTGTGAGTTTGATTTGTGGGACAGGTAAAGGAGTCTGGTTTGTGTCGGTATTCACTAGGATGGATGTTGATAAAGAAGGAATCCTCCGTGAATGTATTCAAGCGGCAAAGAATCTTGAGGCTTCTGTTTCCATTTTTGATGTATAACGCTTATCGATCTACCATTGGTTTCTGTTCCGCAATTATCCGTGCAATGAAAGCCATCATTGCACCAATCCACCCCAGTGATTGCTGAAGTTGATGAATCATATCCATGACGAAAACTCCCGCTGTTGCCATCTGAACCAAGGTCATTAGCAGTCCAACTACTCCAATTACGATTCCTGCTAAAATTAGAATTCTCCCAAACCAAACTTTTTCAGTTGTAAGGATCAACCCCCCGAAAATTGCTACAATACCACCTAGGGCGGCCCATGCTGCAAGCCCGGCCATAAAATTCTCAAAGGTTTCAAAGAACTCCAGCCCAAATATGTAAGGAATGATTTGAGATAACTCACCAATAACACCGATTGCTCCGCTAATGCCTGATAGAATCATTAGTGTACCACCTGCGAAGCAGAGGAGCATTGGATTACGATTATGAAGAGTCATGCGCAGCTCATTTCCCAAATATTTTCGTTTTAAACATAGCTTCTTCATATCACTTTAGCATTATGTAATAAAATTCGGCGTATGAATTAGTTGAAATATATACTCTTAATCAAAGCTATTGAGTTTCGTTTCATCTCACATTTTCTGCCAAATCTTTAGCCCATTTTCTAATTTCATCCCAATTACGAGTATCATAAACGCCAGGCTCTACTTCTTTAATTCCAACTTCTTCGAGCTTCATTCTAAATGGACCCATTGTTTTTTTAAAAACGAAACCCATTTTGTTGTAGTCCCAGACGCCTCCAAAGATTGCCAGCGCTACTGGATTTAGTAAGTACTTCTCTACTTTATCGAAAAGGAACTTTTGCCGGTTTTCCTCCATTTCTGTCGTCAGACCGTCATGCTCCAATATCATCTCTGCACCAGATGAAATAAAAATCGCAGTCCTCTTTTCTCTAAGTTCCTCCTGGAATTTGTCTAAAAACTTCTCAGATTCTTTACACCATCTAGACATCTGCATACCTGCTCCAATGATCACTAAGTCATATTCAGAGATGTCCTTTACTTTCTCGTTCTTAGTGTTGACAACACGAACGTCAAATCCCTCATCACGAAGGACTCTCGCTATTTCTTCAGAAGTAGATTCGGTCGCACCATATCGGGTACAGTAAGCAATCAGTGTTCTCACAGAAGCTTCCTCAAATTTTGAGAATATCTCTGAGTATTAAGTGATGTTATTCTTCAATGTATGTGATGAATTAATTTGATTTTACACTCGCTCTATGAAAAAGGATTCAATCCTTTACCAAGATCGCGTTAAATTCTCGCTATCACGCTAAGATAATGGATTCAAACTTACCTTTGAATAGCCAGATTTTTGAGTGATTCTGTTTACTATAGGTACTGAGAGAGAATCCATGTCTGTATACTATGAAGAAGCTGGAGATTCAAAATGGAAGACAATCATTTTCATTCATGGCGCTGGTGGTTCATCCGCTACTTGGTTCATGCAGCTGAAAGGTCTCTCAAAAAGCTATCATGTTGTAGCAATAGATCTCAATGGACATGGGAAAACTCGTGATCGAGCAGAGGGTGATATCGTTCATTCCTACTTGCACGATGTGGATGAGGTAGTAACTAAGTTTGACAGACCATTTCTCGCAGGTCACAGCATGGGTGGTGCGCTTACACAGCTTTATGCGCTTAGCCATCCAGATAATGTTGCTGGAATCATATTGGTTGGAACTGGAGCAAAATTGAGAGTAACCCCGATTGTTTTCAACCTTCTTGAAAATGACTTCGAGGGCTATGTCGAAGCTGTCAGGGACTTCATGTTCTATGAAAACACTTCCGAAGAAATGATAGAAGCTTCTAAACATGAAGTGCGTAAGTGTCCTGTACCTATTATTCGTAGAGATTTCGAATTATGCGATCATTTCGACATCATGGACAAAGTTTCACAAATTAATATTCCAACGCTAATCATCGTTGGTGACAAGGATGTCATGACGCCTTTAAAATACGCTCAATATCTTAGTGATAAAATTCAAGGTTCTGTTATGCATGTGATTGAATCTGCAGGGCACAGCGTCATGCTTGAACAATTCAATGTTTTTAATGAGCTAGTTAAAGAATGGATTGAGAAAATCACCTAGAGATTGATAAGTCTGCGATCACGACGTTTCTTTTCAACTGCAGCAACAAGGCTTGTCCTATCAAAATAGACTTCATTTCTTGTAATCAGGTTATCCTCTATTTCAACAATATCCAAACCAATCTCATGGATTGTTTCTTGGCCTATAGGAATAGTACATTCCCATTTCACAATGCCACCTTTTTCAATTGGGAAGACTTCGATTGGTTTCCAAGTCCAATCTCGATATACATCAAGAAGTCGTTCGAAATACCTGCCAATTTCCTTATGTCCTTTGAGACCATCCCTATTTGCTGGATCAACATAGAGTGCATCCTTGTGATAATACTTTAGAAGAACATCTGGCCTGTTACCTGTCCACGCTGAAAGCCACTCTGTACAAAATGCTAGCAGTTCTTTCTTGTTCATTGTCAATCACATGTTTAGCAGGTTTGATGGTTCAATCTTCAATCATCGTTTCACTTATTCTTTCCTTATTGTGTAATAAAGTTGGAATTCCCTCACTGTTAAATACAGCCGTTGATATCCGGTTCAGGTCTTTCAGGACATATCAGGAGTAGAATAACATGGGAGAATCAGTTGAAGAAATCCCAACCGATAGGAAAGAACGATTCGGTTGGTATCTTTTCGATCTAGCAAACACGAGCTTCACTGTTCTGATAGTGACTGCATTATATCCACTCTATTTCAGAGTATTAGTCTGGAATGAAACTCTTGGAGATGCAATGTGGGGATATGCAGGGAGTATTACGATGCTAATAATTGCAGTAAGCGCACCTGTTCTTGGTGCAATTGCTGACTTTGGAGGCACGAAAAGGAAGTTTCTTACCTTCTATACTTCAATCTGTATTGCTTTTACTGCGTTTATGGTGTTTCTTCCAGGTCTTAAACAATCTGAAATAGATCTGCTTGATCCTGGTGTCGGTCCATCACCATTTCCTCCAGTTTTTGGCCTTGATATATGGGTATGGGCGTGGATAATTTTCATCCTCGCGAATATTGGATTCCAAGGAGCACTTCCATTCTATAACGCTTGGCTGCCAGAAATTAGCACTGAGGAGAACATTGGTCGTATCGGTGGATATGGCTTTGCTGCTGGATATGTTGGAGCAATGGCTACAATCGTAATCGCACTTGTTATAATCTTAGCCGACTTGCCCTACACCTACGCTTTCTTTCTTAGCGCAATATTCTTCCTCGTTTTTGCAGTACCGAGTATTCTTGCCTTAAAGAATAGACCACCCAAAGTGTTTCCTGGAGAGGAAGG
>JAEORI010000155.1 GCA_016840965.1 Candidatus Thorarchaeota archaeon
TCCAAATAACAGTCACTGCCCACGGAATTGGCGTTGAAATGAAACCCTATATTCAGACATCCTTCCATAAAACGCAGGGAAAGAAGACTTGAGCGTGTAACTTTAATGAAAAAATCTTGGACTCTTGTGTGTCTTGGTCTTATCTCACTCAGTCTGGCACTTATTCAACCACTTCCCCTCTACAACACATTTAACCAAGACACTTCGGTACAGACTCCAGCTGAGTCATTACAAATGACGATGGCACATGAGGTTGGTGACTACAGGTCATTCTGGGCGGTTGACTTTGACGCGGATGAGTTCTATATCGTAGATGCATATCTGCTCGCAATCGGAGAACACTGCTACATCTACTTTGATGACCTTGCGATTTCCATCATTGGCGAATCTGCGGCAAATTCCAGGGCTGAAACATACAGGGATGAATTCGACAGCAACATCTATCCAAGAGTGACTGACTTGGCAGGAAACCCTGATGGCACGCTGGGTGACGTAGATGGAGACCCAAGGATCTACATTCTGATTGTCGAGAACCGTCAGAGTTACTACATGCAATCAAACGAGGTTGCAGGAGAACATTCAAACCTGTGCGAGATGGTGTACATCTGTTACCGTACGACTTACCCTATCAGAACGATAGCCCATGAATTTCACCACCTTGTGTGGTTCAATTACGAGTGGGATGAGGTCCATTTTGTACTCGAAGGCGCAGCTGAGTATGCCATGTACCATTCCGGTTATCTTCCAGCCAATAACTGGACCACTCGGGTTCATGACTTCCTCGATGATATTGATAATTCACTCATCTACTTCGAGGTAGAGGCTCAGGACTATGGGGCTTGCTACCTCCTTGCTTTCTACCTGGCAGAACAATACGGAGTACAGTTCCTGCGGAACCTCGTACAATATGGGGGTGACGGAGCACTGGGGCTTGAGACCGCGCTTGATGCAGCAGGATACAACATCACTTTCAATGAACTGTACCTAGACTGGATGACAGCACTGACCATCGATGAGGAAGGTTTCGCAGATGACCGCTATTGCCTCCAAGACATAGAAGTGACCATCCAAGATTACACAACCATTGAAACCTTGCCTTATCAGGATGACAGTCTCCCACTCTATTGCTTCGGATCCAAGGTATACCGGCTCTCTACACCACCAGACAGTTTCAGAGTAGAGCTGAGTCAACCAGCTGATGGTATAGCAGGTCTCTCAGTTGCATACAGAGACCTACATGGTTGGCATGTTCAGCAGGTTCAGAAAGAAGGCTTAGCAATCATGAATGTGACTGGAGAGTCCATAGACACCGTTCATGTGATCGCAAGCTATCTGTTTTCTGAAACTCCAGCTGGTGACATTGACTTTGGTTCGGGGCCTCGCGAAACAGTCCAATTGTTGATTCACGAGATGAATGAAACCACGGCCACACCAACACCCACACTAATCAATAACGATACGATACTGCTTGTCATCACAGGAGCATTACCAGTTGCAGCCACCATCATAGTGTTAGTTCTCATACTCCAGAGAAAAGAGAAAGAGAAATCTGCACTCTGACTTATTTCATCTAGAGTGGCTTGAAAATGTGACTCTTTAAAACATCACACCAATGGGGACTAGGGGGCTCTTCTAAATGTCAAAACAAGTTCTTCTTCCTGAGAATAGGGACTTTGCTGGTGTTCGATTTTACCGTCATAGCGGTCCATTAAAAGCCAGGTCATGAACATGTCCAAGTCTACAACGCTACTTTTCAACGAGGGTTTGTTTAATGACCAAGCCCTGATTTCGGAAACAGCCTCTGATGAACATGGTCCAAAAAACACCTGAATGCTGTTTTTATTCTCCTTGATTCTGATTGACGGTTCTTTGTGTTTCTCTTTGCTCAGCTTGGCACACCTAGTCATCAGATTTGAGAACACGATATCAATCAAGTCATCTGCAACAACTTGAATCTGTTTGTCAATATGAGGTAGTCGCACCACGAATGATTCGTCATCATGGGTTTCTTTCATATTCTTCTCAAAACTGGACAGAACATGATTCATGCTTACGGGCCAAGTGACAGAGGTTTCTTTTTCCTTTATCCGGATCAATCGCTCAACCTGCCTATTCACAGTAATGGATTCCATCACTAGATCCATAGCAGGTTTCTGGAGGCCAGTCAGTGAAGGAATTTCCCCAGCTTTGTATCCAATCAGCTCAAGATATGTGGAGATACCTTGGAGCAGATTACCAATTTTGTGTGTCCAGAGTCTTAGATAGAACTCAGTTTCTTCTCGAGACTCCTCCAACTGAGCAGTCCGCTCCGTGACTAACGATTCAAGAACCCTGTGCGGTTCAATGATTGATGTGACAATCATCGTGGCAGCGAGCAAGACAAAGCCATACGCTACACCACTGAACCAGAGGAGCTCAGCAACTTGGATAGGGCTTTCAATGGTGAGGAAGATTAGAAAGGACAACATCCAAAGCACGAGAGCAAGAGAAGATGCCAAGGTGATATTCTCATGATTTCGAGACCATTCTCGAAGATAACGTCCAAGGGATAAGGCTGTGGATACGCCAAATATGATTGTTAATAGCCACCCGACAGGTGAGAGGTTACCAAACCCTTCACTGGTCAAGGTGAATAGAGGTTCCGGGCTCATGAGAAGAGCCAACGATACAAGGGGCTGTACAACAGCTCCCCAAAGAAGTGCAATATTTCTTGATTTTGGAGTTAATGACTTATGTCCGACAAGCGAACCTCCGAGTACTCCCGGAGCTACTAGAAATCCAAGAGCCGCTACGATGGTCAGATTTCTTTCTCGATTAGAAAAGACAGACCATATTGTCACAGGATGTGTGATGAGGTAGAGAAAAGCAAGCAGGATGACGTTTGCTCCCAAGAGCGTTATAATATAACTTCTGAGTCTGCCTTCCTGTGTGTACTGGACAAATGAGTAAGTTGCAACTATTCCGGAAACTATAGCCAGCATGGCGACTGAAACGAGCATCCAGAAGCTGAATTGGTCCGGATCAAGATAGACCCATGCAAAGCCACTCATTAGAACTAGGAGCTGGAGAAAGAAGAATGAGAAGAACAAGACTACAATCCCGATCTCATGACGATGGTTCTTGAACTGTCTTAACACTTTAATCAACACCTCTGTTTAATCGTCCAGAGTCAGTGAAGATGTGAGTTGCAATGTCTTCGATTGATAACTTAGCAATCTTGTCTACTGCTCCAGTGGTTATAGTTGTCTTCAATGAATCCAAGAGAGGGATTTTGTTTTGTAGAGCTCTGATGAACTCGTCTAGCCTAAGGATTGCATGATTGATGCTTCCTCTGAAGACATAACAGAACAACAATGGAAACTCAACCCTCATGAGCATTGTATACTTACCAAATATCATTCTATCAAAAGGCTGCGAGAAAATCATATCACTCATGCATTTCAACGCGGTCAGGAAGCCCGATAGAATGGAATCATCGCCCTCTAGTTCTGGCTGAAACTCAACTTTGGCAAGACTAATACCCGTATCCACTGCGATAAGCACTAATTGTACAGGCTCTTCATTCGCGGAGTTCAGGTGATAAAGTATGCGTTCACTAGCTCCTTGTTTCTCATCTTTTGATAATGACAATCTTGCTCCCTTCTTCAAATTTTTATAGAGAGGTGAGAGGAGAGCCCTTCCCGACTCGATAGAGCTCAACTCGCAATCCTCCAAGATCTACATCAGACTACGGTTGCGGAAATCCTGTCCAAGCGTCCGGTAAAGGCTGACCAGAACATCAGAAAGCTCAGGACGACCAAACCGTACCCATAGTCAAGACCACCAAGTCCGATGACCATTGGTGGCAGTCGTATTATGAAGAACAGAATAATTGCAATAGCTACACCTAGAGGCCGCAAGCTACCCGGGGTTCTGTTCTTACGCATTCTTCTCCATACCCCCAAGAATATAATCGATGGCAGCAACATGAGCCCAATCGTGGGCGCTATGATGTAGATCAAGTCTAGAAATGCTGTGCCGATGCTAGTCGGGTAGGCTTGAATAATTAACAGCGAGATTGGCACATAGACCAACATCGGTACAAGCCCCGCGCTCTTCCAGCCAGCGGCATATATAGCTCCCACGGACAGTAGTGTCAAGGCATACCCTGTGAGTAAGAATTCTATGTATATTCCATCGGGGTCTGGGAACATTCCAAGGTTCTCAAGCATGCCTGTCATCTGACCTATTGCAAACATCAGGAATGCTATCAAGAACAAAAACGTAGGTATCTGCTTTGTTTCAGTCCACCTTCCATAGAGGTAAGAGGCCGTTCCTACTGCAAGCAAGATTGATATCGCTCCCATCGAGGCAATCCCTAGTAGTGTTAAATCAGTGAAGAGACCTGCTGACTGGATACCTACGATGATTAATATTGGGGCTGCAAAAGCTGCACCATATCCGACCAACTCGAAAGTGATTTTCTGATCTGGACGGAGGAATGTAAATACAACCATCGCAGGGCCCATGAGGGCAAAGAATAGTGCAAGCAAAGCTTCTGGCCCAACAAGAAGATCAAAGTACAGGACTGGTAGACCCGCAATCTGAACTATAAGTGCAAAAGCCAGAGATGCGCTTGTGCCACGTTTGGTTTCTCGTGTGATCCATGCGAACAGTCCACCTATTGCCGCCAATATGATTGAGGGAAATAGCACGCCTATTAGCAGAAGGAAATCCGATGTCTGTGGATATGCCTCTGCAAGATAGAAGAGCAGAATTGATACAAGCCCGGTAGATAATGGAACCGAATAGAAACGTCTTGTATCCATAATCATGGCTGCTGCGATACCCAGTATGACGACCTCTACAGCAGCTGCTGCATAAAACGCATAGTAGGTATCACCAAGGATTGCTTGTCCAGATATTTCTTCAAAATATGTTGCCAAGGCTCCTAGGCCAAAGACAACAAATCCAATAGCGACGACATATAATGGCCTGAACGCTCTTCGAGAATCTGTTTCCATTCCAGAGGATTTAGATCTACTGTAATAGACGATTGCCAGAGCAGCCAATAGTGTCGCCAATCCGATATAGAGTTGAGTTGTTTCGTATACACCCATAGCTAACACATCCTAAAACACAGTCTTTCCCCAATCTCTAGCGGATTTCTTAGCCTTGTCAACTTGTGATTGGGTCCATTTCTTCACGCTCTCATTGACCTCAGCAGAAAGAGGCTTGTCCTTGGCGAACAGTTCGCACACCAACGCAAGAAAACCGTCATTGACACTTCCGTCATTCTCTTTCACGAGCTTGACGACTTCTTGATTTTCATGCTCTGCTGCTGATTCATTGGCTTCATGAAGCGTGACAACATGGTAGTCATCCGAGCTACCGATCAACAGTTTCATGTCTCCAAAGCGGAGTTCTTCCACTCGTGTGCCACCAGCAATCCTCTTGATGAACATCTGGACTGCTGACACAAATCCCCCAAACATGGTGACATCACCCTCAAAGGTTTCCCAACCCACCTGGGCAACGGTTTCCCCTGCTTGGTTTACCAACATTATTCCGTACATTTCGCTTCGCTCCAAATGATTGTTAACTGTGTTATCATGATCTGTATGTTACAATGAACTGAACCAGTCCCCGGTCTTATCGATGGCATCTTTATCCTCGCTAGGAGATTCTACTGCCGCCTCAACATCTCTGACTTGGAAATTCCCGTCTACAAACAACACAAGCGTATGATGCTTAGGACAATTGACAGTCACCATAGCTGGGAGTCGTTTGGCTTCCTTGATGGAATCATAATCGACATCAACTCTTACTATTGTTCCATCCCTACATGCTGGACAATTGAATGGGTTCAAGGACACTCTTGTCATATTTCACACCTCAATACTCTGGCCAAGATGCTTCCTAATGAGATTCTGAGCGACCATCTCAAACATACTGTTGATCCCTTCACCAGTCTTTGCTGAAACCTCGATGTATTGAGCCCCATACTTCTCTGCGAATTCTAATCCATCCTCATAAGACACCCCTGAACCATTAGCTCTTTCGTCTGTCTTATTCCCGACAATCAGGAGCTCACACTCTGGAGCACTCTTTTTCAGTCTGTCAACCCAATCAGTGAGTCGTCCCAATGAGAATGAACGCGTGACATCGCAGACAGCAAGGGCAACCTTGGATCCTTTGAAATAGTCTCCAATGACTTCACGAAAACGGGGTTGTCCACCAAGATCCCATATCATTAGGGTCAGAGCTGAACCGTTGAGTTCAATCTTCTTGGTGGCGAAGTTTGCGCCGATGGTCAGCATCATGTTCTCATCAAAACGATCTTCTGTAAATCGTAGGGTGATACTTGTCTTTCCTACACCGCCCTCTCCAATCATCACGGTCTTGAAGATTGGAGCTCTAGTCGTCGCATTATTCATCGATATTACCTCTGGTTTCTTCTTCCTTGACATCAATGGGTTCACTAGTGGCTAGTGTAGCCCTATCTGAGTTCAAATATGCCCCACCTGACCGTACAATGATTCTCTTTGCGTCTCTGTATCGTTCAATGAATTCTTCATTGTCTGATAGAAAGACATGAGCAAGTCGATCCAGTAGTACGGAGAAAGTCACACTATCGACCGCAGACTCATCCATATGACTCACTAGATGTTCGAGGGCATTGAATAAGGTCTGATCCTGCTCTAAGACCAGTTGCGTCAGTCGTTCACAATCTTCCTTCGAAGGCTCAAGTCCCCACCCGTTCTGTAAGAAATCGAGACATGGATTTGTGCTCTCGTGTGAGAATCTTGATCTATGAAATATGAAGAACCTGGCTGCGGATCGAAACTGCAATCCCCTGGTCCTCTTTTTTCTACCACTATCTTCGAACTCGGATGGCGGGTCTTGTTCAACAAGTCCTTGCTCCTCCAACTTCTGAAGGTGATAGTAGCACTGATAGCTTGTGACCATGCGTTCTGGAAATCTCTCTCCAATCTGCTCTACAATCTCTGGCACGGTCATCCAGTACCTCTGGATGGGTCTTCGCACCTCAACTGAGCGAGTAAGTCCAGTGCCATCCTGAAGTGTCTGTTTCTCGGTTGTGACTTCAGTCTGGTAATCACGCATGCCCATTGATAGGACCCTAAGAATCTGCTTCCGAATCGGATGATGGAGTGACTCCTTCTGTTCATTGTCCTCAATCAGGAGCAATATTTTCTGATTTCTCTCTGTCTGGTTGGTCTGAATCGAGTCATCCACTTTTGTTGTCACGGATATTGCTCCTTTGTGTTCATACACTTGATGCCAAGTGTTATTGTAACGAGTTGCAATAAAAAAGTGATTGTATTTAAACTTATTGCAATAGTATTAAGCAGTAGTATAGTTAAATATAATAGAGGAAACATTTATTCTAGTTCACTACATTATACAGTGTAGAGTAACATAGACATGATTATCGAAGGATGTATCGTTTCATAGTATCACGAACAAGATTAGGAAACTACTACCATGGAAGATAACAACTCAGTTCAACTAGACCTCCCTGATTCCAAGAGAAGAGACTTTATGGTCTTGGAAACCCGCGACCAGAAGGA
>JAEORI010000156.1 GCA_016840965.1 Candidatus Thorarchaeota archaeon
AAGGGATATTGGGTAATATAGTCCTTCAAATCCTTGGAGCATATGTTACGCCTCTTCTTTTCCTATAGGAGCCGCAGTGGTTTCGAATTTAAACGTTATTCTTGAACTTAGGCTAGAAAATCGTATTCGAAGGAGTATTCCTCGTCATCGATTGTTATCGAACGAAATAGTTTCCCTCGCTTCTTTGCTAGCCTACGTTTTTCGGAGAAACTTAGACTTGGATCATTCGGAATCTCGATGTCCGATATTACGATGTTGTTTCGTATTGTAATGTTCTTGGTCTTTGGTCTAATCTTGTCTTTGGCATCAGGCAGATAAGTATCAAAGATATATTCCAACATTTCAGGAGTATTCCCTAGCGCACCTTTTGCGAATACAGGATCTTTCTCTCCTTTCTCCTCATCCTCTTCTTTGGGTCCTCCCTTTGGGAAAGATGTCTTCGTTGTCACTGTCCATGGTTTGGATCCATCACGAGGACTAATGGACAAGAGATAGAATGTTGTGGGATCATCCAGCTCAAACAATGCCTTGATGTCTTTAAGTGGAGCAACTTCATTGACCTTTGCCTTGAATACAGGTGCGCCTTTCCCCTTTGACTTCTTCCAATCAAGAGGCATCATCAAGGAACCATATTCATTTGTCAGATCCGTGTAGGTAATTATCTGACCCTTCACCTTATGAGAACCTTCTGGAGCACCCAAGAGATAGCCTTTCAGCAGATCTTTCTCTTGATCAAGATCAGCTTTGAATTTTATGCTTGGTTTACTAAGAGTCAGTTTTATTCTCGGACCAGGATGATCACCAATACCATACTTGACAAGTTTTGCATGTGTATGATCGTCAGGATTTCCATCGATTATCTTTGCGACCCAACTCATACTTAGGCACCTTATCAGATTCGCTCGTAGGAACGATTTAAACCCTTCGTGAAAAGCATAGATGCACTATAGCACTACAAGGCCAAAAAGACCCCATAACCAGACAACAACTAATGTCACAACTAGAATCGCAATCAGATCCACAACAAGACCAGTAGTTATCATCTCCCTCATTTCCACTTTACCGGTGCTGTATGCAATCGTCGATGGTGGTGTACCTGTTGGAAGCGCAAAGTCCATAGACACAGCTATTGCGATTACCATGACTATTAGCAATGGGTCTATTCCAAGACCTGTTGCAAGTGGGATAGCTATGGGGATCAGTATGACAGCTGCTCCTGTGTTCGATGCAACCATTGTAACGAGAACTGCAATACATCCGATTATGACGACAACAAGAAAAGGTGGAAATAATCCGAGACCTCCCATCTGGTGAGCAATGAAAGCAGATAGACCAGTGTCAATCATTGCACCACCTAATGCAATACCACTTCCTAAAATCAAAAGCGAAGACCAGCTGATTCCAGAGGATACATCATTTTCATCAAGGAGACGTAGCATCATCAAAGCCAATCCGCCCATCAGAGCAACAATTGCACTGGATATACCATGGCCCGACCATCCTACTACATTAGATATGAAGTCAGGGAGTTTCTCGGTAAACCAAAGGATTATCACTGATATGAAAATAAGAACGACCAATTTCTGTTGTGTCGGCATCGGTCCAAGTTTAAGATATTCATTATAGGAAACCTGCTTAAGCTCGCTCATCTCTTCAATACCCTTTGGAATTTTGAAGCGAATCATAATCCATTGCCAAATGATTGGCAACATTATTAGCACAACTGGAAGTCCAAAAGGAATCCAGCTCATGAAAGAAAATTGAACTCCCAAAAATGAATTAATATATGTCGCAGCCAAGGGATTGGGAGGAGACCCTACTAAACTAGCAACTCCACCAAGTGTTGCGGAATAGGCAACCCCAAGAACAAGGGCTTTTCCATATTTATTGCGGGTTTCAGTACTCCTGATGCGACTAATTACGGCCAATGCTATTGGTATCATAATTGCAGCTGAAGCGGTGTTACTTATCCACATCGAAAGGAATGCTGTCACTCCCATCACCGTGAGAATAAGACTAGAACCAGAACTTGCACTATTTGAGAGTATGAGTAGCGCGAGTCTCTTATCCAACTCATACTTTGTAAGAGCCCGACCAATCAGGAATCCTCCAAAGATGAGGGCAACAGCTGGGTCAAAGAATGGAGCCAAGGCAGCTTCCGGGTTCTGAATATCATATAGAACAATGAGAATAGGAATCATTAACGATGTTGCAACTAAACTGATTCCTTCAGAGAACCATAGTATCGCGACAACTACTAGAATCATTACTGCAGCTTGCGACTTGACAAGAGGCTGATATTCAATGGTAAAGATCTGTCCAGATTGCCTCGTTGGACGTAGGATAAGGTTGAATCCATCATCATCTGATAAGGTTACTAGGATTTCTTCTGCAGTGATTATATCCCCTGTTGCATTGACAATAACCGTTAGGGGATTGTTAGTTTCAATTAGAACCGAATTTGGAATCGTAACCGTAACGTTTGTTGAAACTCCGGTTAAGAGATACGATGAACTGCTCTGAGAACCTTCTTCTTGAAATGTGACATTGTAATCCTCAGAAACAGAGATACTGTTGGAGGAAATGTCCAGATACACATTGTACTGTCCAGCTTCTATCTCGGGGGGCGCTGCATTATACAATACAAATCCAACAACTGCTGTGATGAGAAGAATGAACGCCGTCTTCCTCGAGAATTTGTACTGCAAAGGGACACCACACCTTTTCCTAGTCTACTGGACGACCATCGATAATCTTCCGAATTTCGGATATGGGTAGGGCTAGACCCTTGGTTCCAATTATGGTGAGCGATTTTTCAATAAATCCTTGAGAATATTCCTCGATTGTCTCAGATAGCTCGTCAAATTTCTCAAGAGGACCCGCATAGACTGTGAATCCTGTAAATTCGGTCCCAAAGGCACTTGTGGCTTCAATTATGACTTCCATACCCTTTGGAAGTTTTGTTTTAATGCTATTCCAAGTCTTAAACCAATCTTTTTTGTCCTCATCACTCATTGTCCTTAAACGATAAAATGTGAGAAAAACAAACTCTATTGTTCCAATGTCCCC
>JAEORI010000157.1 GCA_016840965.1 Candidatus Thorarchaeota archaeon
ATCTCAGCCCCAAGCATCCTATCGAGTAGGAGGTTTCCAGTGTATTCCTCTGGCTCTTCACCTCCAAGGAGTAGAATACACCTCAATCCCGAAACTGCTGCTACTGCCGCTGTTTGACGACAATGGTTGCTCTGTATTCCGCCAACTGTGACCAGAGTATCGCACTTGTTTGCGATAGCATCGCCCACTACAAACTCTAGTTTCCTTGTCTTGTTGCCACCAAACGATATCCCTGTGAGGTCATCGCGTTTAATCCAGAGTTGGTCTAGTCCAATGGATTCACCGAGATTCTTCAAGCGGTGCATTGGTGTTGGGAGGAAGGCAAAACGCTTTCGAGGAAGGTCATCGAACATTATCTATCCCGAAGCTCCTGTGAAATAAGAAATCATGAACATCAAGATGGCTGTCAAAATTCCAGCAAAGAGTGTCTTTGCACCATATACCCACATGTTCTGTTTCGATACTGCTCCGAGGAACAGACCGAGTATAAACAGTAGAACCATACAGATAGCAATGGCTATGTAAAATGCCATTCGATAACCAATAATACCACTGGGCACAAAGAAGAGGGGGATTATAATAATGAAAGCGGCTATGGCAGGGGATGCACCATCAACGAGGGCAACAACTAATGAAGTGGTCTTTGTTGCTTTTGCATACATAGATTCACTCATGTCGCTTAACATGGCTTTTCCCATCTCCTCAACTTCACGGTCTCTCTCAGCACTCTCGGTCAAATATGATCCACTAAATCCTGAGATGGCCATAGCGATGCTTGTACCAGCGGCTGCAAGAAGAATTGCATCGAATTGAAGACTAGCTTCTGCAGGAATTTCTGGATGAATTGTGATGAGACCACCAAGAATGAGACCGAGCATTGTGAGGGCTCCGTCAAAGGCATTCATAGCAAGATATCTTCGCGCTATTTCAACACCTTTAGTTAGTTCGAGGGCTCTCATAATTCGTCGGATGCGCCCTCCTTCGAAAGTGGGGTATAGATTATTCTCTTCCTCAGAATCGGACACTGAGTTCGTTACTCCATGGGTCAGATAAATGGCCTCTGGCCGAGGTACGTTATAAATTGATGGATATGCTTTCAGTTTACATAAAGAAACCAAAGAACCATAATCCCATCGTCATTGCTAAAATAATCCATACTACAAATATTAGGACAACTGCTAGAAGAAGCCACATCCAACATTCGCAGCATCGAGAACAGCAGCCTTTCTCCTTCGGTGGGGGTTGTGGTTGAGTACCATAGTCGCCGGGCATTGGAATTTCAGTCATGATGATCACACTGGATAGTAGTGAATACTCTTTGAGAATTATCATTCCTGCTTATGAGGATTGTCGGTCTAGAGACAGAGAGGTTTTAAGTCCTCAGACAGAAGATTTGACGTGAATCCTTCTGGTTTCACAAGCACGCAGAATAGGAGATAGGTGTTTTGCCCGAGGAAATCAAGGTCTACACCATTTTAGACAGGCCATGGGGACTCCGAATGATAGGTGTCACCCAAATGGCTTTTGGAATATTCGGTCTACTTGCAACAATCGGACTTCTATTTGCTACACTATCAGGTGCATTCTCCAACATTGGTTACCTCTACAGTCTTGTATTATTCTTTGGAGTCGCAGTGCCATGTCTTATCATCGGTAACTATGTTGACGATCTAAGAAGGAGAGCGGTCATTGCTCAGATTGTCTATAGCATGCTTGCTGTCGGACTGTCCTCATTTTTAGTCTATGTAAGAGGATTGGCCTACAATTGGACTGTTCCGTTTCTTGATTTCAGTTTGGAGGTAGCAATTGGCAATGTTGCTGCTTTCATTGCTATAACTCAGACCCTGATTGTCCTCTATCTTTTAATTAGATGGCAAAACGTTGCGCCTCCACCTGGAGCTAATGTTGAAAGAGATAAATCAAGAGCCAGACTGATTAGGGCAGAGCTGATGCCCTCACCATTGGAACCTTCAATGCTGGCACCAGATGGAACCACAACTCTTACTCCCGAGGAAGGGCAGCGGATACTTGAAATCCGAAGGGTTGTAACGGAGGAAGGAATGGCAATCCTCTGCTCAAACTGCAGTGGAGCAACTCCACTTACTAAGGTCGGGACCAACAATACAGTACCATGCGAATACTGTGGAGTGGTGCTAGGTGTAAGTAGTGTGTTTATACCCTGTCAGAATCACGAGGAGATATTAGCAGCGACAACATGCAATGTTTGTGGAGAACACTTCTGCAGACAATGCTTGACAGTTCAAGAACCTCCAATAGATGAGAAATGGCAAGGTTCGGCAGTCTATCTGTGTAAGAAATGCTTCGAAGGGCGGTATCGACCAGCTGTCACTACAGCCTCCTTGGTAATTCCAATCGATCAATTGTTCTCAACAGCGGGTGGTAGATTCTCAAAAGTGGGGCAGATGTACAGAAGTTTTCTAGGCGCTTACGCAAATGGGATGAAGCATCTTTGGAGATTGCCTCTTGAGCTTCTTGCCAGTATTGGAAAGTCGGGAGGAGGTGGGAATGATAATTGCGCAGGTGCTCTTCTTTTGATAGTTATCATTATCATCGCAATTCCTATCCTAGCAGGGGTTCTCATGATACTTGGTGCCATCATCATCGTACCAATCCTGTTCTACGCGGGTCTTATAGCAGTTACAGTTGAAGCTGCTAAAATCATCAGTGGAACTGATTTTGTATCTGTTGATAACGCTCGTGTTAAGAGCATCCACGCTAACCGCAAGCCAAAGGTTGTGGAGTCCAGACTACGACCCTCAGTACGTGTCTGGGACAATGAATTTAGGAAGGCGTCGGTTGAGCATCAGAGGATAAAACAGCAGTACGATGAAGAACGAAGACGACATGAAAGAAGAAGACAGGAGCAACGGAGATCTGCTTCATTCTGGAGGACTGATTATGACTGAGGTAGTACAAGAACGAATATTGTGTCCTGTGTGCGGTGGACCCATCAAGGTAGACCAACAGAACAAGGTGAATCGTTGCGAGTACTGCGCCAGTCCTGTGCTAGGACCTAGTCAAAGCAGAGACTGTGTCAATCATCCAGATGTTCTTGCGAAAGAGGTGTGTCATGTTTGCGGAGATCTTGTCTGTGAGGAGTGTATTCAGAAGCGGGTTGGTGAGTATGGTGGAAAACTACTCACTATTGTCAATTGCGACAAACCCTCCTGCATTGCAGAGAGTGAATGGGCGAGACCCCTCAACGAGGAATATCAGAAACTTGCTAATATGGATTGGGCGGACAGAATAGACAATCTCACACTCCGTCTTACTGGGCTAGGAGCCATCATCATGATGGTCTTTGAGTTGATTTTCTTTCTGGGAGTCATGTTTTACCAGTTCCTTACACCTTGGAGCATACCCGACATTTCAATCGGCGGTCTCGGACCTATCATAATGATTCCTGTGACAATCCTCTTACTCAGCATTCTTGGTAACCTGTTGGCCGCGATATTGCTGCAGTCAGCACTCCAAGTATTCGTTCATGAACGTCAACTCGGAGCAGGTATCACACTGCTTGTGATTCTCATAATTGAGGTCATTCACCTTCTCTTCAGAGGATTATTCTTCGGATTATTGACATTTCCAAACCCATTCTTCCTTCCATTACTGCTGGGAGCTTTTCTCTTCGGATCAATCCTTGTCTTCATCGGGTCGTTAATGGCAATCTATACTGGTAACAAGAAGCGTATTCAACTAAAGAAAGCGAGAGAGAAGCTACATCTCTCTCTCAAACCTGGAATTGAGGAACTTTCATTGAGCTCTTGAAAACATATTATTCTGGAACCTCAAACAAGTCAATGAGCCTGAACCGGTCGACATCCACTAGACCCAAGTCTGTGATCTTAAGTTTGGGAATAACAGGCAATGAGAGGAAAGCCATTGCCATAAAAGGCTCTTCCAGGGGAGTTCCTAACCCCTGCGCAGCATTCTTCAAGTCCATCAGTCTCTCACTCACATGCTCAATAGGTTGGTCAGACATAAGACCTGCAATAGGCAAAGGTAATGATTCAATCACTTTTCCATCCTTTGCAAGTGCTATGCCTCCTTGCATCCTAACAATTTGAACAGCCGCTTGGATGAGGTCTCTGTCATTGGTTGCGACAGCCACAATGTTGTGTGAATCGTGAGCAATGGATGAAACCATAGCTCCTACCTTAATGCCCATTCCCTTTACAAAACCCACTGCTCTTGGTTCAGAAGCATTGTGACGCTCAATAATAGCCACTTTCGCAATGTCACGATCAATATCAGGCACAACTAGCCCATCAGAAACTTTGGGTTCTTCAATCAGGCGTTCAGTGATTATCTGGTCAGGAATCATACCTATGACATTCATCCTATCTCCTCGGACCTTAACTTGGAAATCTTCAGGTTCGAGGTAGTGAATATTAACAGAACGTCTTAGTCGTGGTTGCTTCTCAACTCCGAACTCCTCAACCATCTTACCATTCTTTGCCACAAGGACTCCTTGTTTGTAAACCATCTCTACATTGATTTTCTCAAGGGAGTCTAGAACAACAATATCTGCATGATAACCAGGAGCAACTGCACCCACATATTGGAGACCGTAATGCTTTGCGGTGGACAATGAAGCAACCTTGATAGCCAATACTGGGTCAACACCCAACTGTATAGCGTCACGGATCATACTATCAATGTGGCCTTTTGTCACCAAGTCCAATGTGTTTCTATCGTCGGTCACAAAACTGCAAAACTCTGCTGTGTGTGGTTCAATTACACGAGCCAATGCTTTCAGGTTCTTGGCAGTGGAACCTTCGCGGA
>JAEORI010000158.1 GCA_016840965.1 Candidatus Thorarchaeota archaeon
ACTGACATCGATTTTTTCTCCGTGAACCCTATGACAAGAGTCCAATCTGTAATTACCGTGACAGGAACCTGTTTAGGTGTGAACCATGGCGCACCCTCGAGCTATTTTAGCCTTACCTTGAGGGACCTAATCCTCCAGCGCGTAATCAATATAGTTTAAGAGTATATCATCAGTAATTTGGCCTTAGAATACTGGAGTCGTAGGCCTTGACCACTGGGGATCCAACTGATGATGAGTTGGCAGAGCTCGTTAAAGGTAAGACCCTAAGTGTGTACTGGTATATGCTACGACATCCGCAACCCTTGACTGCACGTGAAATCCAACGTGGTGCAGAACTTTCAAGCCCATCATTATCAATGCATCATTTGGAACGTCTTAGACAATTTGGACTAGTCGACAAGGATGTACACGGTCAATACACCGTCAAACGTGATGTGAGAATAGGAATACTGAATCAGTTCATGGGACGTGGAAGAATTATGGTCCCACGATTCTTATTCTATGCGACCTTCTACACATCACTCACAGCAGCATTAGGATCATTGCTGTTCTGGTTATCCACCGACTGGTACTCTGTTGTCCTTCTGATGATGCTTACATCTGCCTGCATTGTATTGTGGTATGAGACGTTTAAGGTTTGGAGAGAACAACCTTTTCCGGAAGGTGAAGGAGATTGAAATCAGAAATAGATGTTAAAGACAGAAGAATGAATCGAAAAATGATAAGAAACGGACTTGTTATAATCCTACTAGTACTACCATCTTTTATCCTCCCGATAATGAGTAGTACAAATTACATCACTTTCGATTCTGTTTCCGCACCACTTCAATATCTACCCTCAGCTGAAACCCCAATACTAAATCTGAGCTACACATCCCGCACTCTTCTAACTGATACCCCTGTAAAATCTGGGGGTGTAATTGCAGGTGATCATGTTAAATTGAAGTCGGTTTGGTCTCCACCCATAATCAATCGTTCAAGGTTAGAGATTAATGCTCATGCCATTCCAACAGTTATCTCAATCGAAGCAAACCAAGCGACCCTAGAAATTGACACCCGCGCCCTTGGCAATAATGCAAGCTGCACAATCACTGCTACAGCATGGTTAGATAATGGTACTGCAATTGTTAAAGAATTCACAAATGTGTATATTGGTAATTTCTTTGTTCCCAAAGTGCACGTGGTCAATCCAAATGGCGAAGAAGACTGGACATCGCCTCACAATATTACTTGGATAGCATCAGATGTCAATGTGGATGATGAGCTTCTCTTTGATGTCTATCTATCATCAGATAATGGGAAGTCTTTTGAAATCTTAACAACATCTACTAGTCTCACTTGGTTTGAGTTTGATTTTGCTGATGTCTATAGACTAGATTCTTACTTAATACGAGTTCGTGTCACTGATGGTATTTACTATAGCTCAGACACTTCTGATGGCACTTTCACTGCGGGGACAATTGTCACCACCACTACCACAACACCAACCACGACTCCAACTACCACCACTCCTGTATTTGAACCAAGAATAGTCATCTTCATAGCAATCCTGCTATTCTCAAGTGGAGTGATGGCTCTGGTTGTCTACTATGCTGCAAGAAAATGGATCTAGCCAAAAATCCTGTCCAGAAGAGGTTGTGTGTTGACAACATGCTTGTCAAGACCTAGTTCAGTAGGGTCTAGCCCCATTGCCAGTCCAAGTAATTGGGTGTAATAGAGGACTGGAATTTTGTACCTAGACTCCCCTAGCTCCATGTTCAACTGTGCCTGAGCTGTTTCATACTGTAAATGGCAGAATGAGCAAACATCAACAATACAGTCCACACCTGCAGTAATCAGGTTGTCAAGTTTTTCCTTGGCAATATCAACGCTGACAGCTACTTGAGACCCTCTTACGCCTCCTCCTGCACCACAACACATGTCCTTGTCTTTATACTTGACACTCTCAGCTCCAGTTGCCTCCACCAATTCATCAAGGAACGTATGTCGTTGTGTTTGCTTCCATGGCCTAATCTTGCTTGGCTTCAAAAGATGACATCCATAATGGACACCCACCTTGACTCCGTTAATAGGTCTGGTTACTTGCTTTCTGATGTAGTCTGGTCCTAACTCAAAAAGAACCTCAATAACATGTTTTGCCTCGACTCTACCATCAAACTTCAATCCCAATCCTTTGAAGACTTTCTGAACTTCTTTCAATCGATCAGGGTGTTCACGAACCTCGGCTAGAGCCTCCTTAAAGGTACCATAACACCCATTGCAGCCTGTAATGATGTCATGACCCGACATCTCTGCAAGGGCTAGGTTTCGAGAAGCTAGAGCTAACCATGTTGGTTCGTCGAAAGACCGGACAACTCCTGGAGCTGGGCAACAACTTGCTCCGTCAAGATCTTCCAGCTGAATTCCCAACTTCGGAAGCACGACTCTAATACTTGCTTCTAGATTTGGAAACCGATTAGGCATCACACAGCCAAGGAAGAAAGAGTATGTCTGTGACTCCGTCAAATTAGACTCCCTCCGTCTTTTGACCTTCAATAAGCTCCTTGAATCCAGTTCTCTTCATAATCTCCTGAACTTGGGCGAGTGCTTTCTTGTTCGAGTGAGTTGTAGGAGGGAGTTCTTTTAGTCCAAGATCTTTTCGTATCTCTTGATTAGCATCATCTATCGGAACAGCATGACCTGTTGAGAGAAGTTTCTGAGAGGCTTTCTTATGCTGAGGCAGCATAAACCCATGATCTACAGCCATGTTTCTCATAATGATTATGGCATCTGTGACCTTGATTTGTCTGGGACATCTTTCTAGACAAGTGTAGCATGTAGCACAAAGCCAGAGGTCAGGGCTTGAAAGGACTTCATCTTTAAGACCCAGTAATGCTTTACGCATGAGTTCACGAGTTCTAAACGCAGTTCGTCTCCCGCTTGGGCAGACACTAGAACATGTTCCGCATTGAATACAAGTTCGAATCCTATCGGCTCCCGATTGCACTATCTTGTCAACGAAGTCAGAGTCGATATCCTTGCCATCAATTGTTTCCCGAGAGATACTATCAGTCATGCTCATGCCTCGGTGTTATCTAGTCGGCTCCCACATTTTACGAGATATAAGGATTGAGTTACTGTGATTTTTGAAATGGGTCATTTGATAGTATCTAAGAAATTGCTTACACAGTATGAATTATGGATTTCGCATATACTAACTCAATCAAATCTATAGCCATCTGACCCAAGAAGACCTAGATTACCAATCCTAACAGTAGTTAACCCCTCTTCACGGGCTGTGTTTAATGCAGCATAAGCATGAGCTCTACTAGTTCTTGGAAGGTCTCTCATTGCGTGATGTGGATAGAACCCAAGAAGCACAGTTGGTATTTTTGGATCACTTTCTGCGATGAATCTACATACACTTCTGACTTCGGGAATGTCAATATATCCTGGCACTAAAAGAACGCTTGCGACAAGAAACTCACCAACTCGGTCCCTCTTCATGGTTGCAAGCTCTTTGAAATTCCGGAGTGCTATTCTATTTGAAACCCCAGTCAACGTCTGATAAATTTCAGGTGTCACTGCTTTAATATCAAACTTGAAAGTTCCTCCCGTGTCAGTGACAATAGAAGTAATCTTGTTGAGCCACTGTTTTGATATGTTGCCATTTGTTTCATAGCAGACTGTGATGTGTCTTTCTTCATTCAATAATTCGGAGGTCTTCAAAGAGTGTGCTGCGTTAGGAGCAGGATCTCCCCCAAAGTAGCAGACACATGCTGTATAATCATCCGCTGCATTGGCTAATTCCTGTGGCGATAACAGTGGTTTGCCTTTTGCCATCATTATACGATAACTCCCATTTTGACAGAATAAACAATCAGAGTTGCATGAACCATAGAATACTGCTAGATTCTTCAAGCGTTCTCTGCCTACTCCTTGTTCTCGCTCCTTTGTGACGGAGCAGACCCAATCAGCGCAACAATTAGTTGGTAGATGATCAAAATACCATGAAACCACTGCTTGATTTGGATATCTCTCAACAATTCCTGATTTTGATGCTATTTTATTATTACAAAATCCAATATCTCCCTCGCTCATTCTACAATGATTTCCACAATCTTGACAAGTGAATTTGCCCCTATCTGGAATAGCTGGAACTAATAGATCACGTTTACGAAGTATCTTGTGTGTTTCTTGTGCCACTGAATCTACACCATTTCTGATGCAGTCTGAACATACTCCCACTGATTGAGAAATAATTCTCTCTTCAGGCTCGTGATTTGGACATAACATCATTAGTACTCAAGACATTTGAGTGTATGAACTTAACGACCTGAACAACACGGATTTAAGTCTGAAATTCACCCTCCCCATAGCCGGTGTATTATCTTGACCAGCGCCGAGGAAAAGCCTGCAATCATCATTGATACCCCAGATGATTCATTTGTTCAAATGATAAAGAAAACAGGTGGTCCTTTTATCCAGAGTTGCTATCAATGCGGCACGTGTAGCGGGAGTTGTCCTGCTGGGGCTCGGACTAACTATCTTGTCCGGGGAATAATTCGAAAGGCACTCCTCAGTCTGAAGGAACAATGTATCTCTGCTCCTGAACTGTGGTATTGTACAACTTGCTATACTTGTACTGACAGATGCCCACAAGATGTTAGACCGACTGACGTTATCAAAGCTATCAGGAATGTTGCTGTTGCAGAGGGATACATGTTATCACCTCATCAAAAGACTGCATTGAAGGTTCTTGAGGCTGGCCATGCAGTACCACTTGACAAAGAATCGTGGGAAATTCTAAGAGAGAAAGTAGGGATAGAGAGAGTTCCACCTAATGCTAGTAGATATCCTGAGGCAATTGAAGAAATCAGAAAAATTGCAAAGAAAACTGGTTTTGACAAGCTAGTAGAAGAAAAGGAGGAGAAGAAGGAGGGGTAATTATGGCAAAACAGGCATTCTATCATTTCTTGGGCTGCATAATTCCTCATAGATATCCTAGTGTTGAAGCTTCTGCAAAGCTTGTCTTCAAGGATTTGGGTGTTGCTCTTCTAGATATGGAAGGAGCAACGTGTTGCCCAGCGCCAGGAGTCTTTGGATCGTTTGACCGAGTGACTTGGGCAACAATTGCTGCTCGTAACCTAACAATTGCTGAAGCAGGCGGCCACCCTATCACAACAGGATGCAACGGTTGTTTTGCTAGTCTTTGGGATGCAAATCATGAGCTGAAACAAGATGATGAGCTCAGAGATGCAGTGAATGAAAATTTGGCTGTAATCGATCGTGAGTTCAAAGGAACGATAGAGGTCTGGCATTATGTTGATGCGCTCTATTCGCATGTGGGCATAGAAAAAATCCGAAAGCGGGTTACTCGGCCATTCAAAGGTGTCCGAATGGCACTACATCCTGGATGCCATTGGATGCGTCCCAAACAGATTAAGAAAAAAGATGACTCAGAGCACCCACGAATATTCAGAGAATTATGCGAAACATCTGGGGCTGATTATGTTCCATACAAGGATGAACTAATCTGTTGTGGGGCTGGAGGAGCTGTTAGAACTGCGGATGTGAAGATTGCTCTTG
>JAEORI010000002.1 GCA_016840965.1 Candidatus Thorarchaeota archaeon
AAGCTTATATCGTGCATACTTTGTCTGTCCGTAGTCCTCATCAGATTGTGAAGAGAAGAATTCAATGATGGCCTCAAGATCTGCAAATGAATACGGCTTTGTCAATGCGAGGATTCGAGGTATGAAGTCTCGTTTTCTTACTGTTGGCAATTATGAGAGTTTACTTTCGAGTGGCAGCTATGAGGACTTCATCAAGATTCTCTCAGGAACTTACTATGGTCAAATCATCAGTAGAGACTCGACCACAAGTAGACCTAGTCCTGAAGAACTAGCGCTTATCCTGTCCCGTGACTTTGCCTCTGTGAGCACGAATCTCTCTCGTACACTCACTGGAAAGGTTCGAGCGTTCACCAACACCTACCTCGAGATGTTCATGGCGGAAAGTGTGAAGTCGATAATTCGAGGAGTCCACGTTGGTCTTGAAAAGGATGAGATTTTACGATTTGCAGTTCCTCAGACTCCAGAACAAGCGGCACTTTTTGAATTACTGGTGGATGCTGGTTCAGTCAGCAAGCTGATTGACTTTCTTCCCTACTGGGATCTCAGAGTAGCTTTATTGACTAGACTTCCGAGCTATGAGGAATTCAACTCGACAGCTCCCCTTGAGGTAGCAATTGAAGAATGGTATCTCAAGAAAGTCCTGGAGGCACTCAAAGAATTCTCAGATGAAGAGGCAAAACGAGTTCTTGATATCCTAGTATCTCGAGTGATTCTACGGAATGCCTTGACTGCTCTTCGAGCTGTTATTCTTCAACTCGAACCACGTGCGCTAGAACAATCATTGATTAGATTTGCTAAAGCACGAGAGTTTACAGATTCTCTCAAGTCTGTGAACACCTGGCGAGATGTAATAGCAAAGTTGGACGCAACTCGTTTTGGTCAGTTTGGTGGAAGGATTGCTAGGCTTTACGAAGAAAATGAAGATCTTTCAGATGTTGAGCTGGCAATCGAGGACTATATAGCTCAAAGAGTGAAACAACAGCTGACAGCATTTCCATTTCACCTCGGAACAATCATCGGATTTTTCAACTTGAAATACTACGAAGTTAGAAACATCCGCTCGATTGCTGTTGGAGTGGAAAGAGGCCAGTCTGCTGAAAATATTAGGAAAATGATTATAATCTGGTGAGATTTGGAGGAAACGATCACATGAAAATCGACAATCAAATCAAGTTCATGGCCATGATGTTGATGGGTCTGGTGCTAGCAACACTAGCAGTATTTGCAATATCTGTGGCCGACGCTTCAACGGTTCTGAGAGCGCTAGGCGTACCAGTTGATAGAGGATTTGTGCCTGCTCAGTTAGCCGATGGGAACGGTTGGGCTATTCTAGGTCTTGGAATAGGTGCTGGTCTTGCCCTTGGTCTAGCTGGAATAGGTGCTGGTCTTGGAATGGGTACTGCCTCGGCAGCAGCACTCGGAGCCATCACTGAGAAACCTGAAACTTTCGGAAAGAGTATTCTATACGTAGTATTCATCGAGGCTGTAGCTATCTACGGTTTTGTTATTGCATTCCTTCTTGTAGGATACATTCCGACATTAATTGGTCATTAGAACGACATAGAGAAACTAGTAGAGGTGATCTTCCTCCCTCTACTCTTTCCTCTCTTCAGTACCGAATAGGATTGTTGAAATAGCATCCCGTATCTCACTCTCGAAGCGTTCTAGCCGTGCTTCGAATGTGTTGTCAACCCATCTAGTAGAATCCTTGTTCCGCACAATTGCCCCGCCCAATGCGCGTACTTCTTCTTTTGAGATACTTAGTTTTGATCTCTTACCAGTCGCTTTAGCAACAGCTGTTTCTACCGTCTTTAAGTCCACATGAGTTGCATGTCCCTTTGGTATCACAATCTCTAGTTCTGGTTCTTCAAGCGAGGCTGCTGCATCTACAATCAACTTCTCGAGTGTCTTGTCGTACGTCTTCTTTTTCACCAAATCTTCAAGATGCTTTCTTGCTGATGCCATGACATTTTCTATCAGGGTTTCTTTCGCCTCAAGTAGTTGATACTTTGACTTGAGTTTAGCACTTGCTTCATATCTAGAAACTTCTGCGTTCGCCTCTATCTCAGCTTTGCCAGTGATTGATTCCGTGACTGCTTTTGCCTTTGCCCGTGCATCCTTTAGCTTCTTCTGTTTCTGTGCCTCTGCTTCAGAAAGAATCTCCTTCTCTTTTTCAGCTGTTCTCGAATTGATGATTTCAATTATGTTTGTGAGTCCACTCATGATTTTATGCCTCCCCCAATAAGATCTTCATAACTGCTTGATAGGCTCTGTCCTGCTTCTTTTGAGCGGTTTCTTGCATTTTCTTGATTTTCTTCTCCGTTTCTTTAAAAACTGAGGATTCAATCTCAACTTTTCTGCTCTCTATCTCACTGAGCATTCTTGTAGCAGAGTCTTTTGCTTCTCTCTCAGCAGCCTCGATAATCATTTTCGCTTCATCGTCCGCGTCATCTTGGATTTTACGCGCTTTCTTCTGAGCCTCGTCAATTCTCTTTTTGGCTGCTATCTCAGTTTCATGAATCTGATCAATTTCATCATGTGCTGTACTCATGATCATTCCTCAAAGTACACGGGTATTAGTTCCACACCGATACCATCCCCCTTTAAAGATTAATGTCAGCCCGTAAAGGTTATTTAGAGCATGGGAAGCATCTCGTGATTACACAGCTCGGTATAAAGTGCCACGAGGTGCCGCATACCTGTGCCTGTGGCACTGGTGATGATACAATGAATCTTCGAATGAGTCCTGAAAAAATGGTTGTAGCAAAGGTCGTATCTCACAAAGATTTCGAGAGACCTGTCTTGAAATCAATAGAGGAGTTCTCGCTCTTTGAATTCATTGATGTTCGACGTCAAGCAGGAATAGTTGATGTGAAACGGACTCGTGAAGAAGAGACTGTTTATGTCGCTCTTGAACGATTGACAAAAGTCCTTGAGTCATTAGAGATAGACTATACAAAGCGGACTGGCCAATATACTGAGGTGGAGGATACAACACTTCGTAATTCACTCAATCTCGCTTCAGAGGTCATCACTGCTGTCGAAGCAGAGGTTCTTGATATTGACTCCAAGACGACAATAGCTCGTCTAGAAATGGAACGTCAGAGAGGAATTGCGGATGTTGCAATGTCTCTGGAGCCCCTTGGCGTAGATCCGAGTTTGATTGGCACTACTGACTACACATTCACCACAGCCGGCATCATTCCATCAGGAAGAGAGTCAGAGCTTGAATGGAGTATCAACGAAGTCACTGAAGGTGCCTTCACAATTGGTCGAATGCCCTTGAAAAGAGGGGGGGCTGCATGTGTCATAGCTGTGCCTGTTGAATTGAAAGATGCAGTCGAGCGTATTCTATCAGCTATGCAGTTCGAAGCCTTTGCAATACCTGAGGACTCGGCTGGTAAACCTGAACAGATTGTTGAGGGTGCTGAAATCAAGATTACTGAATTGAAACAGGAGATAGACCAACTCGATAAGAGGAAGGAGCACATCGCACTTGAGTGGGGTCAACGAATCCTAGCTGCATGGGAAACCCTTGACATTGAGCGAAAGAGGATAGACATCAAGAGCTACATTGTATATACTGAACAGGCTATCAAAATGTGGGGCTGGATTCCTAAAGGGAAGGAGGAGAAGCTAGAATCTATTCTCCGTGAAAACGTGGGCCCAGCTCTTGAAGTGACCTTTGATGAACCTGACTTCGCTGAGGTCGAAGCACCGACTTACATATCCAATCCGTCATTCATGAAACCGACAGAAGATGTTGTCAAAGCATTTGGGATTCCCTCTCGTCATGATCTCGACCCAACGAAGTTCATGGCGCTCTCATTCCCATTGATTTTCGGTCTGGTGTTCTCAGATGTTGGGCAAGGATTCCTAATATTCCTCATTGGCTATGCGGCTCTGAGAGCAAACAAGAAAGGGCAGGACTGGGGGTCAATTCTTGGGTATGTTCAGAACGGTGCCCAAGGTCTAATGTTGATGGGCATTTTTTCCATCATAGGCGGCTTCTTGTTTGGAAGCATATTTGGTGCAGAAACCGTCATCGAACCGCTGTGGCCAATCTTTGCTCATGCCGATCCAAACCGTGCGACACACATGCTCAAGCTCTCGATTGAGGTGGGAGTCATCCATATTTCGTTGGGCATTATCTTAAGTCTGTATAATGAACTTAAGCATAAGAACCGAAGAAAATCATTGATTGCTATTTCATACCTCTGGCTATATCTAGGATTCATCAACCTCCTATTTGGTGTGAGCTATAACAGTATTGGCAGCTGGTTCTCAGCGACTGGTACTGTATCCCTATGGCTTCCAATCATTGGTATTGGATATGGTACTGGAACACACAACCCATTCTATCCTGTTCTCCCAATAGCGCCGATGATGTTCACCATCGTGATGTTCATCATTCCACTTGTTATCATGTTGGTTTCTTCACTCATGGGTGGTATGGACGGCGTTGTGTATTTCTTAGAATACATCATCGGAATGATCAGTCACACAGTCAGCTACGCACGTATCTTTGCACTGAACACTGTGCACATCATTCTTAGTAGTGTGTTCATCTCATTGCCTGCAATCTTCGTCATCTACTTCCCTGCGTTCTCATTGTTTGGAGTTGAGATAATTCCTCATGAGGTACACACCCTGCATTACACAGGGACTCCCTACATGCCATTTCTTGGAGCATTTATTGGTACCCTGATTGTAGGGATTCTCGAAGGTCTGCTTGGGTTCATGCACACACTTAGGCTTCACTTTGTAGAGTGGTTTAGCAAATTCTACCATGCAGGTGGTATTGAGTTCCAACCATTCCGAGTAAAACGCCTGCATACCGTTAAAGCCGCTCAACAAGCTGTTGCAGCAAATATTACAGTATCATGACCGCCAATCAATATGTCATTGTCCTGCTGAGCCAAGGTACAGGGCAACAAGCTCAGTTTCACCCTTCTCACTAGGCTCCTGGTCTCTCTCGAGACGCTGTCTGTTGTCCCACACGCTCCTCGCTAGCAGGTCTGTGGTCTTTGCTCTGTTATCGACATTCTGAGCTGCTTGCGCATCACCGACCTGCTGGAAGACTTGTGCAGCCACAGTGTAGTTCCCAACCGCTTCGCGAAGCTGGTCATTTGCATCAGTGTAATGCATCTTTGCTTTGGACTTCTTTCCTGTCTTGAACATATACTCCGCCATGAAATCGCTTCTTGCTCCTTGGATTCGAGAGAGATCACCCTTGAATTTCATAACCACTCCCTGAAGCTGCTTAACCTGCAGCTCAACATTGTTCCGTAGACGTATCATTTCACCCTTCACACTGTCTAGCTCATTTGCAGCGGACTCGAACGATGCAACAGTCTGTTTAATTCTGGATATTGCCCCGTCATGGATTTCCAAGGCATCTTCAACGATATCCTCATCATCAAGCTGAGCAAGTTCATCCTCAAGTCTTCTGAATGCGTTCATTCTCTCTACCTGTGCCCTGAATGACCACTGTTCAGACTGCCGAGAGTATACCTGCGCCTCTGAAGCGAAGGCGGTTGCTAATGCAAGTTTTCCAAGATCCGTGAGCTCTGCTGCTGGTCCTTTTTCACCTATGACCTTGTAGTATGATGCAGCCTCTGCAGCATGAAGATTCTCAAGGATACGAGACATGATGAACTTCACTCCATGAGTCAATTGTGAACTCAGCTGAAACTGAATCATATACTTCACATTATTGAGGAGTGCTAGGGTCCGATTTCGAAGGTTTCCAACCTCCTGATCTTCTGCTTCTATACTCAATAGAATTCCCAGACTGTTCAAACCTTCACGAATGGAATCAAGAGCCTCAGCAGGATTGCTAGCCATTAGAGCCTCTGCTTCATCCAAGTCCTTACCAACATCTTGAATGAGTCCAGTCTTACGGAGATCTTTGGCAAAGTCAATTTGGTCGATAATGCTACTGATATCATCAGCCTTCTTCTTTTGCTTTTCGAGGAGATCCTTGACGAAGTTGTATGTCTTTAGGTCCTCTTTGATTGCACTTGTAAGTTCTCGAGTCTTGGCGAGCTTCTCCGCTTTTTCCAGATTCTTGAAGATGTCTTTCAAAACAATACTCGCTTCACTACTATTATTGAGCTTGATCAGTTCTGATAATGTCTGCACGCTAGCCTCAACACTGCAATACAACGACTGTGCTTTCTTTTGCTCCTTGTCAATTCTGGACTGCTCAGCATTCGTCTGAAGCGCAATCACCTCTCTGAAACATTTCTCTGCCCTCCCAAAGGCATCAGATGCAACCTGGTATAGTTTCGATGCGTCCTCCAAGTTTCCTGCACGCATTTGAGCGTCAGCAATGTCTGTATAGGTCATCGCGAGATATACCTCACTAAGACCAGCAGTATTCTGTTTCCAAGATTTAATCATGGAAACTCGATCTTTCTCTTCTCGTCTTTTTCCAAAATGCGGGATTGCTTCATTGTATAAGTCAGTCGCCTGTTCAAAGATGAACGAGCTGATGATGTCTCTCCATACAAGCTCGTCAAACGGGTTGAATGCTTGTCTGAAGGTGCTTTCTTGACCAATAAGTTCATTCAGGAACTCATCATAGAATTCTGCTTCTGCACTCATATTCTTTCCAAGAGTAGATGAAAGCTCTACATCTTTTGCCTCGTGACTTTCCTTAAGCAGATTATACGCTTGCATACCCAAAGCAACACGGCGTAGTTTCTGAGTTCCATCTATCTTCATCGCGACTGCAGAGAATGGCTTCTCTAGCATCGTATAGACTGCTGCAAGGTACTTGGAAGCATTCTTTTGTTTGTCTACATGCTCTTCCTCAACAAATGGTCCACTCGCAGCAGCTGCTTGGTGAAGCCATGCCATGACCCGGGCCATCCATATATCAGCCAAGTTTTTCTGAGATTGACCTGTCAGCTCTTCGAGGGCGCTCTCAAGTTGGGTCTTGGCTTCTCCTTCACTTTGGGTAATTCTGTTTCTTATGTATGCAAGATCAAACTCATCAATCATGATTTGTTCATTGAAGGCTGTAATCGTGTCGTATAGTTCGGTGAACGCATCATGCATTTCAATGCGTTTTTTCTCAAGACCCTCCTTATCATCTATATCATGGAGTGAAAAGTCCCTCACGGCATCTTGCGCTTTGATGTTCAGCTCAAATAGCAGACTAGTAAAAATTGTAGTATCGTCTGCATCGCTGTCATCCTGCTGACTTGCTTTTTTCTTCGAGCCGGGTAGAACGTTACTCAATAGAGCATCCTCCTCTAATTTCAAGCCCAAAGAAGGAAAAGCTTACTATTACTTAAGAGTACTTACGCTGAGCGCCTAACGGCGATATGACTCAACCCTGAGTCATTTTTTGAGAGGCCTAACCCAAAGGCTACTCGTCTTCAGCGGTTCTGAATCTTATCTGACGGCCATCTCGAATCTTAATGAGGTGACCATCACCAACGAGCTTATTCAGTACTTCACTTGTCCGGGATCGAGATTTTCCCCATTTCTCAGCCAATTCAGTTGCAGTTAGTCCCAAGTCCTCCTCATTAAGGAGGTTCACAAGCCTGGACCAACTAACATCTCCCTCCAAACAGTTGCCGGGATCACTGAATACATTGTACTGTCCTGAGTCAAAAGGTGAGCCTGCGTCTGAGGTGCTCTTCAACCGCGTAGTGAGTTCTACGATCGTATCTTTTAGAGTATAAACAGTCTGCTTTAACTCATGAACTTCCTTTCGAAGCTCTTTCAGCTCTTTATTTTCAGTCATTGCTATTCCCTCAATTTCTAGCTCTTTTCGTAATCTGGACGAAACTCGATATAGTTCCTCCTCTTTTTCTTCTTCTCCAGACACTCTTTGACCTCTTCCGCCTCAAAGTGCAACTCTTGGTTTGGATTGTAGTTTTCCATATCTTCCAATGCTTTCTCGTTGTTAGGCATCTTTTCTGCTTCTCTAGGGAGAACATTGGGTTTTGCAGAAACCTTCTTATCAAATGATTTTGAAGTAGTGGATGATGATACGTGTTCAAATAACTCGTACTCAGATTTCGTCATCCGAAGGATATTGCCGAGAATTTCCTTTGTTTCCTTCATACAACGGTCTCGTTTATGCTGGTATGTCATACTCCTCGACAACCGTCAACAATAATCAACAATAATCATCTTATGAATTCATAGGTATATAAAGATTTAGACGTATACTTTTCGTTACTCTTGGTCAACAACCATTGTTCTGGCAAAAGTGATGTATCCCGTATGCGCGACCATCCATGTTGTAGGTCGTGTCTTGTTCTCACGGACCATGATCTCTCTCTCCAAGACCTCCAGTGTCTTTATCATACCCCACTTCCCATTCTCGCCAAGAGCCTTGCATGTCTTCATGGTCTGCTCAATGGTTGGACTATAGCTTGCCAAAGAGTGGCTTGGTCGTAACACACGATGTGCTTCATCAGTCAGTTCCCAAGGAGTAGCGAGATCGAGTACTACCGCATCAAGATCTTTTTCTTTTATGCCCTCCAAGATATCCTGATTGTACATTGTCACGTTTTCAGTGAGTCCATATTTCTCTAGATTCTTCTTTGCACCAATGTACATGTCTTCCCTCATCTCATACGTATACACGTGACCAGAGGGACCTACTGCTCTTGAAAGAATGCCTGTGAGTGCACCTGAACCAGTACCAGATTCAACAACTCTGGCTCCTGCACCTATCCCAGCTTCAATTAGTATGGTCCCTGCATCCTTTGGATACACAATCTGCGTGTTCCTGCCCATAGCAATCTGGATGTCAGTGGGATTTGGTCTGTGAATTTGGAAGACAACTCCAGAATGACTCTCAACTTTTATCCCATACGGCCTACCAATCAAGTCGTCAAACTTTATTTTCCCTCTGTTGGAGTGGAACTCCTCACCAGCGATGACCTTCCGTATCCAGTTACGCTTGGCATCTAGAAAAATGAAGACATGACTTCCATCCTGAATCTGGTCTTGCATGACATGTCACTGCT
>JAEORI010000159.1 GCA_016840965.1 Candidatus Thorarchaeota archaeon
CTGCAAAAACGGATATGATCACTGGAGTTCCTATGGTAATTACAGGAATATTCTTGTTGATCCATCCCTTTGTTTTACTACCATTCATTATAATTCCATGGATACTTATTATCGTCACACAGTGCTTCTTGCTCGTTGAAACTAGAATAAGAGGGCTCACAGGTTTCTCACAAGCATCTTTAACGGTAATTATCAGTCTAGTATCATCAATAGCCCTCATTGTGTTTCTATTAGGTGGGTTTGGGAGTGGACCACTGGCACTTTGGCCCACAAATCGATGGTTCAATATCGGACTATTACAAAATATTCCAGCAGCTATTCAAGGACCATTAATTATTGCTCTGCCACTCACGCTTTTGTTATTAAGAAATGTTTCACTTGCGGGTTATTCATATGGTAGAGGATATGCAACAGGAGGAGTCTTAGTAGGTGCAAGTGTCTTGTTTTCATTTTTGATTCCAGCGATTGCAGGTAATCAGAGTGCTGCACATCAAGCGAATACTGGAGCAGCCCTGTTGCTTGCGCTTTATTCAATAGGCATTGTACTTGTTATCTCACTAAATCTCAATCTAGCAAACGATTTAGAGGACAAAGGAAAGGGCTTTGAGAGTACACTAATCAAGGTGGCATCCATCGTCAGCCTTTTGGTTGCAGTTGTTGTTGTCATCATGATTATGGTAGTGTTTGCAGGAATTCCTACTCCTCAGCAGATTGCATTGATGGTGTCTATTATGGTAACGTTTGTTGTGAGTAGTGAGATTCTATCAATCATGGGGTGGCTGTTTGCTGGATTTAGATTTGGCATGTTGAAAGAAGGTTTCAAGTTTAAGAGATTGACATAGAAATACATCAGAAGGGAAAAGTGCCAAACATTGGCTGTAGCAGTAAAGGGTAATCCAATTCGACCAGAAAAAGCAAATATTGCATTTCTATTGGTCCATGGGTTCTGTGCATCAGTCGATGAGCTTGCTACTTTAGGAGAATATCTATCGAATGAAGGTTATGCGTCCTTTGCTGTACAGCTGGCAGGGCATGGAACCACTCCAGAAGATTTGAAAAAGACATCATGGCAAGATTGGTACCAATCAGTCAAGAATGGGCTAGAGATTGTTCGCTCATGGAATCCAGAATATGTTTTTGTCGTTGGGTTCTCTATGGGTGGACTGCTCTCAATATTACTAGCATCTGAGCAGAAGGATATCGATGGACTGGTTCTTATTGCACCAGCATTGAAGATACCTGGATTCCTCCCAAAGCTAGTACCTTTTTTGAAGTACTTTGTGAAATATAGAGAAGTAAATGTTGAAGCGGCACAACTCGTATACGATGTAAAGAGAGTCAAGTATAACAAAGAACCAGTCGCTTCATATCACGAGTTCTTCAAGCTCCAGAAAATTGCCAAACAAAGAATGAGTGAGGTAAGTCAGCCAACAGTTGTACTTCAGGGAAATGAGGATAAAACCATTGATCCTACAAGTGGCCAAATAGCGTATAGTAGCATTTCATCTGGAAAGAAGGAGATTCATATAATTGAAGGAGCAGAACATGTAATCAGCTGTCATCCAACAAGAGCTGTGGCTTTTCCTTTGATTTCCGAATTCATTAGGAGAGTTACTCAATAGTCGTACTCTCGAAGAATGCTTGCCAATTTATCCGGAAAATCAGTAATCACACCATCAACACCAATGGCAATAAGTTCCCTCATCACACGGGTATCATTTACCGTCCAAGGATAGACTTTCAATGTTGAGTAATGTGCTTCATTCACAAGTTCAGGAGTGACTAATTCATAAAGTGGATTGATGGCATTTACTCGATGCTCCAAAGCGTACAGAACTAAGTCTTTTGTGTAAGTGTTAACCAATATGGCTGTTTGAATAGTATTGTTAAATTCACGAATTGTTATGAGTGTACCATGAAAGAAAGAGGAGATGATAACATCTTGATGCATCTTCAATTGATCAATCATATCAAGTAGTTTCTGCTCCACCCCAATCACCTTAAGCTCAATATTGACCTGAAGGTGGCCAAAGGCAAATTTTAGAACATCAACAAGAAGAGGAACGGATTCTCCTTCACCTGCATCAAGAGCAAGTAGTTCTTTGTAAGTTAGTTTATGAACTTCGCCAGTTCCATTGGTTGTTCGATCTACTGTTGAATCATGAATGCAGACCAACTCTCCATCAAGAGTTTCATGAACATCAAGCTCAATCATCTGTGCACCTAACTCGAATGCACGTTTAAATGAGAGGAGAGTGTTTTCTGGAGCATATCCTGATGCACCTTTATGACCAATTATAATTGGTGTGTTCATTTTTTATTCTCCGGGTAGTATATTACTGGTTACTCAAAATTAGTCATGCATCATCAGGTCGAGCTAGACCGGTTCCGCCACAACGAGGACATGTTTCAAATTCATCTCGACTTTCGATTTTGCCTGTACCTTGGCAGTAGTAGCAATCATCTTTTGGAATATCAAGAGACCTGTCAGCACGTCTAGCAAATGCAGCTCCAATGCCTATTAGAACAACTCCGATGAACATCATAAAGAGCGAGAAGATGTACAAATCAGGTATTGGTAGGATGTAAAATAGAGAGATTATGAAAAGCACTAGTCCTAAAATAACAAGTAGAAAACCAATCTTTTTCCTGTACATCTTGAATACCTTTCCTAGAGCACCAGCCGTTCTGTTTACTTACCTGCTTTATAATTTGTTGTTCATATTCCCGTCCACTCTTCATAACAAAATAGATAGGAGAAAGATGTTATGTATAGCAAATGAACAAGTTCATCAAAATCTTACTATTGGTAATTATTATTGGGTTGATTGCATTTCTCGGGATTCATTACTTGTTTAGCGGTCAACTTCCATTGCAGCTTTGTACAAACTGTCATGGAGCATAAATAATTCTCGAAGTAAGACACCCGAAATGATAATAGCCAACATTTGAATTAGTAAGTCATTAGTGGAGATGAGAAGATGTCAAGAACTGATCTCTTTGCAAAATATACACAGATTTATGCAAAAGCACAGGCGAAAGAGATTGTTCCCGATGGAACATTTGTAAGGCAATTAATTGATATTCCTCGGAAATCGTATGACGTTGGTATCTTTTTCAAAGGAAAGAAAAGTAGCAGAGTTGTACAAGTTCATTTAGGTGACCCAATTCCAGCCGAGGTCGCATCTCAAGAAGGTTTTCTTGAAACAGAGGAAGCGACTTATCTCAGTCGTACGATCATTTCTAAGTTTAAGACAGTTGATTTTCTACGAGTTGTAATATCCGCTGGCGACATCCTTCTGAAAAAGGAGGAACGTATTGAGTTCCTAAAAAATGCTCAACGCATATTGGATGTTATTTTGAGGAAAGCACGAAACATCTTGCATCTTGGAGAGATTTCTCCATTTCAATTTGATAGTAGAGTAAGGACTTTGAATGAATTTTTAACGAATGAATTGAAATTGGATGAAGTATCTGTTGAAGCAGCTTCGATACCCTTTAATGTCGCAGGACCAAATTATATCCTTTTAGCAGATGGCTCAATGATAGTTGTTGGGGATGAACCTCGAGTTCCTCAAGGTCAGTTCTATCTAGTGGGAGGAATTGGCTATAGATTTGATAAAACTGAAGGTGCCATTAGTGAGGAGCGACTATTTAGGACAACCGCAGATTTGTCCCCACAAGGAATTGATGAGGCATATATTGACGGGATGATTCAAAGGGTCGCTGAGGATTTTCAGAACAAACTGCACTCCTTAATTTTCTCGGATGTTTGGAAGAAGAGTAAAGCCAGTCCAATAGGAGTAAATTTTGGAGGAGATTTACTCATAAAGGCTGAGTCTAGCAGCGAAATCTGGACTGGGGTATTTGAGGTCTATGTTATGCCACCTAGAGCATAATATAATCAAACGCATCAATAGCAATGAATACAGCACGGAACGCATAGATCCTGAAAGTATAGGTAGCAACAGCTTGCTGGATTGTATTAACTGATGTTCGAAGTGCGGACAGCGAGCCATTTCCGTATGCGCTTAGGAATGAAGGAAGTGAGTTTAGCGTTATTTGAGTCACACCATTTCCAAGTGCGAGCATAATATCATTTACTAAAATGTCAAAATCCTCGTATACATAATCCGTTCTACCCATCAAATCGGTAGAGTTGCCCGTTTCTCCAATTCTGATACTCCACGAATCATCCAGTTTGCTGAGGGAACTTGAATATGTATAAACCAAATACTCTCCTACATCACCATTCATTTCAAAGGAAAATCGAGAACGACTGCATAATAATGATATTCTGTCCCAATTTCGAATTGAGGAAGAAGTGACTCCACAAACCGCCATTGTTATCGAGTCACCATCAAGTAAATCGTCCAACAAAAAAGTTTCAACGAGTAAGCCTGATGAAATGCCTGAGGCAAAAACGGTGTTGTATAGCGTAGATGATGCATTTTCGATTCGAGTTTTATCAACCGAATAGATTGATGTTCTCATCAGATCGCCAAACCCAATTAAATCCAAGTTTCTTGTTCTTATCATAAGTGCTTGCCATTCTTGTCTTGAAAGGGTCATATCAAATAGAAGAAGGTCAGGTCTGTTGGTAATATCTATTAGGTCAATGTCCAACAGCTGAGTCAAAGCATTTCCGTGACTTTCAAAGACATTTTCTAATAACTCAGTCGTAGCCAACGACTGAGGATCATTTCCCACTAGTATCGCCCGATTTGCTGTCAAGGTGATTGAATATGGGATTTCAGTATCATTTAATGCAACTAACCAGGTTCTTAGTCTTGACCAAGATAAAGCATCACTTTCAAGGATATGTAAATCAAGCATGAAACCATTTGTTTGAACATCAGAAAGCAATTGTGAGGTAGGAGTCAGATTCTGATATGGAAAATCAAAATCAGCCAATGGAACACTGAACCTAATCTCAGATGCCACATCTACTGTTACCGTACCAATTGGATATTGGCCCATTAAAATTGTGGCAACAGGAAAAGCAAGTCCCAATAAATTTGCGAGAATAAGAAATACAACACCTTTCTTCCCAACATCTCTAAGTTTTCCGCGTGGCCGAAATCGCCCCATAATGAATACTGAAACCAAAGCTACAATATTGAATACCAAGCATATGATGAAACCTCGTATGAGGACAGAGAGCATACCAAAAAACACTGTGCATATTGCTAGAAAAATAAAATTCCAAATAGCAAGTCGGTCTCTATGATACGATCGAATCATTATTGGAAGAAATACGATAAGTGGTAGGATATAAAGGGCAAGTGGCAATGAGTCAATAAATTCGACTCCACTAAGAGTCATACCAAGTGTGACAGAAATCATAGCATAAAGTATCAAAATCATATCCACAATCAAAACAGAAGTGATAAAACGATGGAGAAAAACATCGTATTTCAGAGCTGAATTTACTCGTCGTCGAACATTTCTGCGTGCCTCAAGAAGCTGACTCATGATACTCTCTCTTGTTTCAACCCTAATTGTAAATAAGGTTGATGTGGTCAAATTTTTGCATGGTAAAATCTTGACTGATGTGTGTGAGTGATTCTTGAGCATGTATGATGTAGTCGTTATAGGAGCGGGACCAGGAGGAGCCACAGCATCCCGTTTTCTTGCAGAAAGAGGTCTAAAAGTCTGTATGATTGACAAAGATGCATTCCCGCGTGACAAGCCCTGCGGAGGAGGGTTCTCGCGAAGCATCATTGATGAGTTCAACTATCTGCAACCAAGAACACATGATTTCTTGAAGGGAGTTGCACGAGTCGGTGTCCTTCATTCTCCTAATAGACAGATTGTTCTTGAAGGAAGGGTTGATATGGCGCTTACCCTGCGTTATGATTTTGATAATGTCTTATTCGAAGAAGCAGTAGCATCAGGTGTATTGCCATTAACTGGTATAAGAGCCAAGCATGTGATTTTTCATGATGATGTTGTCACAACCGAGTTGTCAGATGGCAGGTCAGTTCAAAGCAAAGTTGTCATTGGATCTGACGGAGCTACAAGCATGGTTGCCCGTGAAACTGGACTAAATCATCGGTGGTCCAGTTCAAGGATAACTGCTTGTAGAGTGTGCGAGGTTCCTGTAGCACCAAATGCAATTATTGATCGATATACAGATGATTTGAAGTATCACTTCTTCTCAAACCTTGAAGGAAAGCCCGGATATGGTTGGATTTTCCCTAAACAAGAAACAATCAATATTGGTCTTGGTGTTGTCGGAACTCATGCAAAGGGACTTCCTCAAGTTTTTGATTCATTTGTACGATATCTCAAGAATGTAGATCTACTACCAAAATCCTCAGATCTAAGTGGAGTGAAAGGAGCGCTTGTTCCTACCGCAGGGCCTATTAACAAAACGGTTAGTGACAGGTGTTTAATCTTAGGAGATGCGGCAGGTCATGTCAGTCCGCTAACAGGTGGAGGTATAGTATATGCTATGAGAGCTGCTCGTCACGCCGCTAATATACTTCCAGGTGCTCTCGAGAATGATGCTCTTGATGCTGCATCGCTTATTAAATATCAAAGACTTTGGCAGTCAGATTTTGGAAACGATTTTCAGAATCAATTACTAGCTCAGAAAATCTTCACAAGTCCTTTCGCCAATCTTCTTTTTCATATAGGAAGTAAAGACAAAAAAATCCAAGACTTAGTTTCAGATGCTATGGCTGAATCTTCAGAAAGAGAAATTGACGTAAAGCAACTGATGTTTCGTACATTACAAGTCTGTCTTCGTGAAGCGCTAGGTTTCAAAGCGCAGGAATAGCGAGCCTAACGAAATCAAAGAAATGCTTTTCGAAACTATGGTAAATCCTCAAAAAACGTAGGTCGGTATAATATCACGAGGGTAGCTTTGGAATTCAAAGAATAATAATTGAAAGTTTTGGGATGGTAAATAATTGCCTACTTCATTTTTTTTTGTTACTAATCAGTGGGATGCAAGATGTCGGTTTGTAGGTTTTCAATCAACGAATGAACCTCTGGACGACCAAGCAGCTTCCTACGAGTTTCACTCATGTTGTTTATGACGCACGCGATGCCTACTAGGTGCGCTCCTAATTTTTCTACAACTTTCGATATTGCAAGAACTGAAGTTCCTTGAATTAACCAGTCGTCGATTATTACGACACGGTCTCCCGTATCAATAGAGTCCGATACAATAGCGAGTCTTCTATCAGCAAATCTATCAGTAGGAAGGTACTCGACGGGTCTTTCGTAATCTTCAGGAAGATATGCGATTGATCGAGCAGGGACTATTCCACAGCCTAGGTAGTATGCAATTGCACTAGCCAGTGCCAAACCTCGTTGCTCGACCCCGATGACTTTGTTGGGTCGAAGTTCTACTAGAGGTTTTGCGAGTGTGACAACAGCTTCATGAAATATATGCGGGTGCTCAAGAAGCCTACTAATGTCACAAACAACTTTTCCAGGCGCTGGCCAATCCTTGATGACATCAACATAATCTTTGAAATCCACATCCACCATCGTATCAACCTGAATACGGCTAGCTACTAGCTAAGATCTTAGCCTTGCTGTATCATCCAATATAATGAATCATGGTCATGGGTTGACTCGCACACGAAACAGTTAAGATACAACAATAGCCAGTTGTTCATGTTTAGCTAGGAGATATAGAGCTGTAATGATAATTCCGGGAACAACCATCTCACTCACCCTTACCCCGAACTATGTTGAGGTGCGTGACAAGGGGATTGTCAAAAAGAAGATACCTTTGAAAGGAAGATCTTTTGACGATGTCGCTCTGGAGTTGCAGAAATATATTAGATATCTTGGCAAGAGGCTAGCCCCTGGAGTACTTGAGGACGTACTAGACCGTATAGGATTACCAAAAGCACGAAGAGTCATTAAAGAAGAAATCTTGGAAGAAAAAGTGATACCAGAACCAGTTGAAACTCCTGTTGAACCAATTGTAGATGAGCCAGTACCAGTTGCTGAACCTGAAAAACCTGAGAAGAAAAAGAGAAGCTTCCTACGAAAACCTCCTGAACAAGCAGCTAAATTTGTTGAGAGTCACGGAGTCAGTGCGGACGAGAAAGGAGACATAAGTGTTGACGACTTTGATGATATTGCAGATGCCCTTCAGGCAGTAGAAGCATTAAGTGACACATTTATGACAAGTGTACCTCGAGAAACACCTGAAGAGAAGAAAGTTAAGCTTAGTATTCACCTCGCTGGAAATGAAGAAATTATCGCATCTGGAAAATCATTCGCACGGGTTGGTGAAGTAGTAGAAACTGAAGAAGAAGTTACTGATCAAGAAGCGGAGATTGAACTTATTGCTGAAACTATAGAGGAAGAGGAGCAACTGGAAGAAGAGTTTGAAACTCAAGAGGTTCCAGCTCATCAGATAAAACCTATAGTTGAATGTAAAACATTACTTCTGGGAGAGGATGGTGTAGGAAAAGAAACTATGAAAGCGAAGGCAGAGGTCGTACCAATAACACTTGAAGATGGTTCTGTTTCAGATCATATTTCCGGTCGCATTTTCGATTGCAAGTCCCATCGTGTTGAGATGAGAGTATGGTCATTCGATCTCGCAGTTAAAGCAAAAGTACAAAGAAAGGAGTTCTATAGAGACGCCCAAATTTTGATTATAGTTTATTCTGCATCTGACAGATGGAGTTTTGAGAGCATCGATTTTTGGCTAAGAGAAGCCACACTGTCAACAGAAGCAATGCCACCAATTGTAATCGTGGCGAACAAGATTGATCTTAGGACTGAAGCTGGCGAGGACTCAGGAGAAGAACCTGTTGGATACGATGAAGGATTCAAATTTGCTGAAGAGTTGGCTCAGCGTTACGGAAATGAAACAGGACTTCATCCTGTAGCATTTATTGAAACATCTTGTGTCACTGGCGAGGGGATTGACGAGGTCTTTTCTACAGCTGCTCATCTATTTGAAAATACAATCTGATATGAGTGTACTTAAGAGTACAGATGTTAAGTTACGACTCAGAGAATTCAAATACTGGACTAACAGTCGTCATATCGCCAGACTTTGAATACCTGGATGCCCTGAACTTGAAAAGTGGTGGTTACCTCGTTAGATTACTGTGAAAGCTGTGGCAAAGAAGTCGATCCAATCAAGCCAGCTAAAAACCTTGAAGATACATTTGCCAATGACACAAGAAAGAACCTATGTATTTGTACTGAATGTTTCAAGAAGAGATTCAAAGTGAGTTCAATAAAAAGAAGTGGATATGGCGGAACAATATATCAGCTTGAGGAAAAACCTCCGCCACGCTTTGGTTTTGGAAGTGTTTCTTTTAGCTGCTTGAAATGCAACTGGGTAGCATGGAATGATCTAGGTTTAGAAGTTCATATGCGAAAAAAGCACGCGACATAGTTTCATTGATTTACAGCGAAGTGACTACGCTCTCGGATTATCTCGTGACCTGAAATTTTCAGTCCATCAACTCTTCTTGCAGCACTCTCGAGCATGCCCATCCGATATGTTGCTGTTCGAGGACCAATTGCATGCAGCCATTCTAGACTTGACATGTCTAGTTTTTCATGAACTGTGAAATAGACTTTAAGATCCTCTCCTATTTCTCTGGACCGTTCAAACATAGCAACAGTCAGACCTAAACTTGGTGCTGCAAACCCAAGCATAACCCAGATGAAGATGAACTGATCTGCTGCAAAATACTCGTAAAAGAAAACGAATCCTGTGAATATCGGTTGTACAAGCGCAACTATGACAAGGATGAGTGATAGATGCTGAGTGACATCGTCACTGCCTAGTCCTGATATCCCAATCACATCTTGGTCGGGTGGAAAAAGATAGACTAGTACACTGCCTGAGGCAATACCTACGATGAGTGATGAAAGTGCAATGTATAAGGCGTAGCTAGTAGCACGTTCCATCCAAACAACATCACCACTTATCAGAGATTGAACAATCAGCGATGCAGCCATGAGGATTACTCCCATTGTGAATCCTTGCCAACTGAAGAATTCATACTTCCGTGCCATTATCTCTTCAGACAAAGAAAGCTACACCTCTGAAATTCAAACAATCTTTAACTATTCTATAACCATAGAATAACTTAAAGTTTCTTATTCTACATAGAGAATATGATACCTCTTTGTTAATTACTGATTATATTTACGCACAATTTTACGAAGAATTGAAAAGTAGTACAATTCTTAATACTTCAAAGGAGTAATTTATTAGTCTTCGAATTCAGCTCAGGATATAGCGAGAAAGTCCTCGGAGTGGGTAGTTCTGAACAATGATGTGATTATTGACCTCAGAGAAGTATCACGAGTCTATACCATGGGTGAGATTGAAGTTCACGCCTTGAGAGGTGTGTCACTTAAAATCAAGAGAGGAAGCGCCATTGGGATTATGGGACCGAGTGGATCAGGAAAGACAACATTACTCAACTTAATTGGGGCTCTTGATAGACCAACATATGGTAGTGTTGTTCTAGATGGAGTAGATATTACAAACATGAGTGAAGGCGAGCTGACTAGAGTTCGGCGGAACAAAATTAGCTATGTGTTTCAATTCTTTAATCTCTTGCCCGTCCTAACAGCGTATGAAAATGTGGAACTCCCTCTACTCATAGGCGGCGTTACAGAAGATGAAAGAAAAGATCGTGTTGATCACTTGCTTTCTCTTGTAGGTCTAACAGAGAGAGCCGAGCATCGTCCAGACGAACTATCCGGAGGAGAGCAACAACGAGTCGCGATTGCGAGAGCTCTAGCCAAACCGTCTGGTACAACAAGTTCTGTCATTGTTCTTGCAGATGAGCCCACAGGAGACCTCGACTATAACACTGGAAAAGAGATTTTGGATATTTTAGTTTCACTGACAAAAGGTGAAGGGGGCACTCTAATCACAGTGACACACGACCCAGAAGTCGGTGAGAAGATGGATCATGTATATAGAATGAGAGATGGTATGATAGAGAATCAATGATGGGGGAATAGGATAATGGCTGCTGTACCCACAGGCTATGAGGCATTTCATAGTGTGAGACGCAAGGGAGTTACCCTCCTTTGCTTTCTTCTTGCCTCCGCAATGGCAATGGGTATCACAGTGTATGTAGATTCATACTCGGTTCATGAGTGGGATAACAATATGGCAAAAGTTGGACCGATAGCCATGTCAGCACAAGGAGAAACTATCCAGAATTACGTTACCAGTATCAGAAATATCGATGGTGTATCAAAAGCCGCAGCAATTCAAAGAAGTAGCGGGGGTATCGAATACTGGTTCACTGATGAGTGGGGATCATGGCGAGACCTAATTTATGGTAATATCATAGCACCGAGTCAAGAGTTCATGGATACTTTTCCAGGCTATATCACCCTTGTTGCGGGAGCATTTCCAGGAACGAATAGCTCGCAAATCGCAATCATAGAATCAATTGAACAATACTATGATCTCAATATTGGAGATACTGTGAATTTCAGCCAATATTGGGGTAGCGAGACTGAAGAGGTTGAAATTATTGGAGTTTATAGACAGGGTGAATCAGATTCATCCAATCAGTATTATTGGGATTATGAGAGTATAGCAATTGTACATCCAAACCTTATGGAGCAGATTGATTATTTAGTATACCTTGACATTGATAGAACACAAGTCACACCTTTCAATGCAGGAGGTTCATTGGCATATGTCAATGGGATTGCACAAGCGATAAGGGAGCTAGACCCTTATTACGACCCGCAATATCCATGGTCATCTAGATTCTGGGTATCAAATGGTATTGCAGATGCAATCAACCAATACATGTTTTGGATTCAACTTGCTAGAATGGGGCAACTTTTCAGATCTTCTGGGATTATCGTCTTAATTGTATTTGTTACATTTCTAGCAATTCGGCATAATATAAACGAAAGAAGATATGAGTCAAGTGTGTTATACTCGAGAGGTGCAGCAACTGGTGATCTTGACAAAATTATCAACAGAGAAATATTCATCCTATCTATCCTCTCATGTGTAATAGGGATAATTGCAGGAGTAGGAATTAGTAGAGTAGCCATATCAGCAAGTGGGTACTTCACGTTTGATTTTGGTTTAATGATTTCTGAACCTTTTCTTATTTCCATTGAATCATTGATAATATCAGTTATAGTGGGGATTATCTTACCGATACTGACGTTAGGCGGATATCGAGTAATATACTCGACCAAGAAATCTGTTGATGAGAATGTAGGTAAAATTGCTAAGCTTGTAAAAGGCTTTAACTTCATCAGATGGGATTTGCTAGTCGTTCTGATATCAGGTCTACTTTTGATTGCTCTATCAACCGGCGGAGCCACTGTCGTGAGCGATCCAATTTTGGGACTAATTCTGCCAATTATCCCACTCCCCCTCTTCCTCGGAGTAGCGAGTCTATCAATTAAGTTGCTTCGGCGGGGAGCAAACATCATATCCAAATATATGGCAAAAATAGTGGGACCGATTTCTGCGTCCATAGGTATTCGTAGAATTGGTAAAGGTGCTTCATCTGGAGGAGCAGCCGCAATGGTGCTGGTTCTGGCAATATGCCTCTCATGGAATAGTGCTATTATCGATGCATCTTTGCCAGTTACTGTCGAGTACCAATCAAGATTGAGTGTTGGCGCCGACATTTCCTTTGCACTTGATACATCACAATATGATCTCTGGAATGATTTCATTGCAAATGTCACAGATCATGAACAAGTTGCATCTAGTTCGTTGGTTTCAGAGATTGAGTTGTATCTGACTAGTGGATATGAAGGACGAAACACGTTTCTGGCAGTGAATCCCGTTGAGTACGCAAGGATTGGGTATCACTATTTGGGAAATAGACTGAATGAGTCCGAAATGGCAAATATGCTAGAATCACTTTCATCTATCCCAGATGGTGCAATAATATCTTCAGACATTGCAAGTGATTTCAATCTTGAAGTTGGAGATGTCATGCGTGCAAGTCAGCTCTCTGATGAAACAATACCAATCTCATTCAGGATTCTTGGAATTGTCACATCCATCCCGGAGATGCCAGTAAGAAATGATTGGTTTTACTATGACGCAATACCGATTGGTCCAACACCATTTTATAGTTACTATCAGATTGTGGGTCAGCAAAGAGTCTTAGTAAACCGTGACTTCCTCAGCACGCAAATCAATATTGTAAATGAAACAAATTCATTTCTGTGTGTATCAACTGTAAGAGATGCAAATGGGACTCAAATTGCATTTGATGTACTTAATCATGGAGGAATACAAGTACTCTATAACGGCATCTGGGATTCAGTGCATACGAGGACTGATGAATACCTAAACCAAGTATCCTACCATATGGACAGATCTGTGGATACTATGCTGACAGTTCTTACTATTGGCACAATCATGGGAGCTTTTGCAGTCTATGCCCTGGAAGGAGTTCGCGAGAGGAGAAGAGAAATTGCACTCCTACGTTCAAACGGAGCTGATGTTGGAGTCATTATAAGAGCTCAAGGTGCAGAAATGCTTGTTTTGATGTTGTTCAGTATTATTGTTCTATTTGTATATGCCCCGATGTATTTGACTACATCTATAGCTTCTTCTTCAAGTGGATATGCTTCGTGGTATACCATATACCCTGTACCAATTTTTGCAGTGATTCCATGGATCACAATCCTATCGGTTCTTGCGTTTTTCATTGTGTCAGTGGTAATCTTCATTGGAATTGTGGCTGTGCTAGGATCGCAGATCAATCTAGCATCGACATTGAATGCAACATGGGCTGAAGCAGCACCATATGGAGGTGATGTGTAGTTGTTTTTGTTCGCACGATTATCTGCGAGAGCCCCAGAAGTCTTAACAACACTCTTAATCTTCTCGTTATCTAGCGGGGTACTTGGGGGGATTCTTTTCTACATGGACTCTACTGCACCAACTGTTCTGAATGATATGACAGAAGATGTACCGATTGATATGGAGGTTTCACTAGGTTATCAATTCTATATTCAGAATTTCTCTAAACCTAGTTCAACGTCTTTTGATGAAATCAGAGATATAGTTGAATCACAAGATTATGTGGTTGCCACAGAACCGATTACATTCGTAAACATATTCGACTGGTATGCAGAAGATTGGAGATATAGCAGAAGAGGATTCTTGGGAATTAATAGAACCGCCTTTGACACATTTCCTGATGCAATTCATCTGAATAGTGGAACATTGTCGTATGACAATAACCAATGTCTTGTGGAAAAGAGCTTATTTCTCTCGGAGGGTCTTGAATTAGGTGGAAATTATACAATATCCATTACTATTGATGATTGGTCTACTGGAAACTGGACTCAAATTCAAATAGACAAGTCATTCATAATAGTTGGCACATTCAGCTCAAATATCTACATGATGGAGCAGTATTGGGATCAGCCCGAATTTTCATATCTACAGATAATTACAACTGCTGAAGCATTAAACTCAACATTTGGATTTCTACCACATGACGAGTATTACGGAATTCAAGATAGAATCTGGGTCAAATTCGACAGAATGGGAATAATAAGAAATGATGCAGAAACAATGATTGAAATCCTTCAGAATATAAAGAAACAGATTGAACAGGAAACCTTGCCCTTTGGTATAATTCGGTATGATGCTTTCAAAATTCAAAATGCAGTTTATGAATTTGCTATTTGGTCTATGAGCGTGCGAGCTGTTGCTATTGCATTTTCAATACCATCAATTATCATGGGTGTAATGCTCATACAATATAACTCAAAACTTCTATCTGATGAACAACGTAGAGATGTTGGAACAATCAAGACCAGAGGTTCGTCAGGGATACAAGCATTCTTTTGGGTATTAAGCAGTGCAATCACGACTGGAATTGTTGGAAGTTTAGGAGCTGTATTTACTGGATTTTTGGCTGCTATTTTGTCTGGCTCTGTAAGGGAGCTCTTAGTATTTAGTTTCGACCAACTATCTGGATTCATACTACTCCTTCAACCCACAGCCATAATTATTGTCTTCTCATTTTCATTCATAGTAGGTTTAATTGTAGCTATGCCATCTGCTGTGAAAGCTCTTCTAATGACTCCTACAGAAGCACATAATGTTCTTGAGGGAGAGATTCTAACTGAATCAGAAAAAATGGCAAGTCCAGCCATTGACATGCTAGTTTTGGGAGTTTCCGGGTATCTCCTATTGATGTTGATGATGATGTTTGCATTCGGCGGTTTAACGACAATGGCATCAACATTCTTTGCAATGACCATTATACCGATGATGGCCATCTTTCTTTACTCCTTTACTAGGCTGCTGTCAAGAGGAACTGCAATTGTTAAATCGAGGTTACTATCGAGAGTTAAAAGACCTTCATTAGTTGTTGGCGCTCGTCTCATATCAAGGACAACTAGGATGTTCAAAAAATCAGAAGCAATTGGAACTATGTTTATCGCGATGGTTTTCACAGCAGGTCTTTTCGCTTCGCTCTCAGCTACAACTGGAAACATGCCTATGAAACATGTATTCATCTTTGAAACAGGAGCTGACATCACTATAGAAGTTGATCCTGATCTTGCCAATGTCACCATGAGCCTAATTCAAAATATAACAGAAGTTAGTGGCGTAGCTCAAGTAAGCCCTGTAGTAAGGGTTACAGGTTATATTCAGTACTGGAATGCATATGCATACGGGGGAGGTGAGAACGTCAACCGTTCAATTTCAGTATTTGGAGTACAACCTAATTCGTGGATTGAAACTGCCTTCTGGCTTGATTATTTCACATTGTACGATAGACCACAGATTTCCATACCGAGGCTCAACGATTCATCAGATGATGGCATTAACATCGTTACCACATTCAAACCAATTAGCTATTACACTATCGATTCAATCACTCGTATGCCTATACCCCAATATTCGCCATTGCGTGATTTACAAGTCTTTAGTCCTTCATGGTACAATGAAACTAGTTGCACAATTGTTGATCTTATGACGAGCGGCATCGATGGCTATAGTCAGAGAACATATTTCCCGGGTGAATCAGACTTGTCTGATTTTCTTATCATGGATATCAGTCTTCTGCACAATTGGATCAATAGTACACACGTCACAAAATTCTATGTTGATCTCACACCAGATGCAAACTATACTCAAGCTATGATTGATATTTACCGTATTGCACCATCAAGTTTCAATGAAATTAAGGCAGCCCAAGAGTCGATTGATGAAGTTCTTGATTCTAGAGCTACTCAGTCCATCTTCGGAGCTTATACACTTAATGTCATATTCTCGATTATATATCTCACATTTGGGATGATTATTGTTACAACTGTCAGAATCAGAAATCTGAGAAAGCAGTTTTCCGTCCTAAGGGCATTGGGAGCTGAAACAAAGTCAATGATTATAGCGACACTAGCTGATACATCGATTGGACTGCTTCTTGCAGCTTTAATCGGTGGAGCTTTGGGAGCTACACTTGCATTATTACTAAAAGACATACCACTGTTGTACATGGGACTATCAACTAACGTATTATGGACAAGACTTCCAGTGACCCTGATAGTACCATGGTCACTGCTAGTAGGAATAATTGGTACTGCTGTAATAGTATCTCTCCTAGCAACATATACTGTAGTGTCTCGAGCACTCAAGCTCAATATCGCAGAGGAAATTCAATACATAGGGTGAAAAACATGTCAGAAAACCTAGATGAAATCGCGGAACAATACAAGGTTGTTGTTAGAGACTTGATGAAGGTCTACAAGCGGGGACAGAAAGAGGTCATTGCCTTAAGAGGAGTTGACTTCGAAGTACGTGAAGGTGAGTTCCTATCAATTGTTGGGCCCAGTGGTTCAGGAAAATCAACGTTATTGAAGATGTTGGGAGCACTGGATAAGCCCACTGCAGGAATGATTCTCTTTGATGGCCACAGCGTTTCAATTCTTGATGACAGAAGATCTATGTTGTATAGACGACAGAAGGTCGGTTTCATCTGGCAGGTTGGTAATCTAGTGCCTGGACTAACAGCATTCAAGAATGTCACTCTACCCATGAAACTCGCAGGTGCGCCAACAAAGCTTGCAAATGAAAGAGCCCAGATGCTACTAGAGACGATGGGACTTGGTCCAAGAGCACACCATAAACCGAATCAAATGTCTGGAGGAGAGAACCAAAGGTGTGCAATTTGCGTGGCTCTGGCAAACAAACCGGAACTTCTACTTGGCGATGAGATTACGGGAGAGCTAGATAGTGAAACAACTGAGATGGTCATGGAAGCCCTAAAGAAGACAAATGAGGAATTTGGAACAACCATCATTAATGTAACCCATAATCCAAGAGTATCTGAGTATGCTGATAGAGTCTTGAGAATTAGAGATGGTCTCATCGAGGGCCAGAAACACACGCTCTATGGTGACATCACTGAAATTGATGCAAAAGGACGCATGGTAATTCCAGAAACGATTAGACGTTTGGCAGGAATAAAGAAACGAGTCGTTCTGAAGGCTACTTCAGAAGGACTGCTAGTGAGTCCGTTAAGCACTGGAGATGAAGAGAATAACAATTTCCAGTCTAACCAATGAGTAGCAGATTCTGAGTTGGACAATGTCTTTATTGCAGTTAGCTTGAGAATTGAGAGTGGAAAGCATGAGTTTTACTAAAATGCCATGGTCATTCTATGCAGTACTTGTATCATTTGGGATATTTTTTGCCAGCTTGTTACTATATACACTTACACTCATCTTTGCGCATCCTTTTGCAAGTCCACTCTGGTTGATTGGTGTTGCTATGGGAGGACTGGGTCTTCTGTATTCGATCAGAATGGTTAGAATTCATCAATCAGAGCTTATAGAGAAGAAAAAACAGGAATCCCACGAAAGTTCCTGAATTAAAGCTCTACTACTTCAATAAAGGGCTATTATGGATTATTCACATTGATGTATGATCTTTCATTCATCAAAAGAGTCCATCTTGCATTAATCAGATATGCAAATAATTAAAAAAAAATATATACTAGCTATAGCCCGTTATCTTGGGAGGTTGAAATGCAAGCAAAACCAGTTTTCATACTAACAACTATCGTGGGTTTATTTTTTGGAATTACGATGATGATTGTACCTTCCATTATATTGGATCTATTAGGTGCATCATATCTTGATGGAGGGTTAACCATGGGGCGACATGCAGCTTCATGGATACTCGCAGCAGCTGTGTTTGCCTTTCTTGTACGAAATGCGGAGCATTCAGACACCAGACAATCAATATTCATACTCTTTGATATTGCATTTATCCTAATGGTGGTAGCTGAATTATTTGCATACTTTACAGCTGCAGTAAATGTCATGATGTGGGCGATTATCGCACTTCATGTATTGTTTGCACTTCTGTATACGTATCTCTTCATAACAAACCGGTAGTTCCAAAGTACAAAAGATAGGTGTATCCGAAACAGATTGGATACACCAGAACCTCTAAGAGAATTCCATAATTATGGAAATATTCTACTCACTGTCCTTGGGAATGGGATACTGTCACGAATATGTTCCAAATTCAACATCCAAGTTATCATGCGATCAATCCCTACACCAAATCCAGAGTGTTGAACACTACCATACCGACGAATGTCAATGTACCACTTGTATTTCTCAGGATCATCACCAATCCGAATCAGATTGTCAATCAATCGTTGAGCATCAGTTTCACGCTCACTACCTCCAATCACCTCACCAAAGCCTCGAGGGGCGAGAAGATCACTGTTTTTGTAAGTGCGAGAATCATCTGGATTATGTTTCATATAGAATGATTTGATTTCCTTAGGATAATATTCGACGAAGAGGAAATTATCACTGTCCTTTGTCAATAATTCCTCGGCTTCAGCACGAATATCATCGCCCCATTTTATTTCAAGTCCAGCTTTTTGACAGAACTTAATTGCTTCTTCATAGGTCATTCTATCAAATGGCGGATTTACAGCTAGTAGCCGCTCTGGGTCTACTTCTAATTCTTTGAGTTCAGAAGAACGATTCAGTGCAACTGAATGGCACATGTGACTGATGAGACCTTCCTGCCTCTTCAAGTTGCATTCATGATCGCACCATGCCTCCTCAACCTCTAGATGCCAAAATTCAGTGACATGTTTTCGGGTGCGAGACTTTTCAGCTCTAAATGAAGGTGCCAGAATGAACACTTTTTCCATAGCGAATAGTTGCGGTTCGAGATGCATTTGACTTGTCTGTGTCATGTACATCTTTTTTCCAAAATATTCAACTTCGAAAAGTTCAGCTCCTTCCTCTCCCATGGTTGACACGAACATAGGACAAGTGGTCTCGTAGAAACCCTCATTTCTAAGGTATTCTCTTGTGGCTCGGAATACTTCATCACGAATCTTGAGTACATTTGTTAGTTTACGGGATCTCATCCACAGGTGACGATTATCATTCAAGAATTCGATGCTTTGATGCTCAGTAATTGGGAACTCCTCTGCAAAGTGTAGGACTTCAAACTTCACAATCTGGATTTCATAGCCTCCCTCAGCCCGTGCGTCAGCTTTTACAACACCGGTCATAGTTACAAGAGATTCTATCAACATCTTCTCTGCGTCAGAATATGCGCCTTCACTTACCGCAGATTTCTTAATGACTGTCTGTACGACACCTGAGGGATCACGTAGAAGGACAAAAACCATCTTCTTCTGTTTCCGAATCCGATGGACCCATCCACGAAGGTGTACTGTCTTACCTTCGTATTTTCCTGTTAGTATGTCACCGATGTGGATATAGCTCACAGTATTCACCATAGGCACTCGTTGAGCAACTACAATAATTGCCACTCTACAGACCTTCATTACCACGGATAAAAGGCTGACGGCTAAGAGCAACCGTCACGCCGTCTAGCGGTATCTTACGAACCAGATTATAGCTACTAATGCAATGACTCCTGCAGTGATAAGAATCGCCCATGTGAGGTATACTGAAGCTACTGAAGCAGAAACAAATACCATCACGGTGGACTCAGCCATGTTGCTACTGAGATCGTAGACTTTCAGGGTTACATTGTGTTGCCCTTGGAGTAACCCTGCGAAATCAAATGCAATATTTGTGGTTGTCCAGTCGTCAGTCACTACGATAACATTATCAACAAGAATGATATAGTAGTCCATGAAGTCATCTGTCGCAGTCCAATTATAGACTTTATTTCTATCGCCCTGAGCATAGTAGACATCGGGTGGAGTGTACATTATCACTGGTGGAACCTCATCGCCAAGCACAGTAACAAGTACACTATATGTAGCAAAGTTCCCGCTCGTATCATTTGCATATAGAGTGAAATTATGTACTCCAACTTCCAAGCCATCAAGACTGATTGAAATTACAGGTTCTTCAGGATCGATCGTACCATCAGCAAATTGATCATCATTCTTCTGAATGACATACTTGTCTGGATATTCATCAGTTATATTCCATGTGAGGGAATGTCCTTTTTCACCAAAAGTGAACTCCACAGGATCAGGACCTTCAATTACAGGAGTGACATTCTCATAGAACCGAAGTATTGAGATATTAGTAGCGAAATTCGAGTTCATATCAATTGCGACTAGTTTAACCTCGTAATAACCGATGATGAACTCAGGAAAATAGGCACTCACATTATAGACATAATCATAGGTTCTATTTACCCATGGCGTTGTTACATTAAGAACATCATCAATCCAAATTTGAATTGAACTTGGATGTTCATCTTCAACTATCCATGTGAGCGTCACATTCTCAGTACCAAGAAGGACATCAAGATTACCGGGTCCTATAACAATTGGGTCTCGATAATCTGATCCAGCAGATGATAAATCATAGGAGTAATTGCCTAACCCAATGGGTTGCCCTAGATAGGTCACAGTCCAGTTTATGTATTCTGCAGGTAGGTCTACAAAAATCACAGTACCATTTGCAGGTGTTACCTTTGAGCCGTGAATGGTACCATTCTTGAAGGTCACTTCAATGTCAGCACCAACAATAGGGGAGTAACTTGTTTCGTAGTAAGTGAAAATCTCCAAGTCAAGATACCCAGGATCACCGGTTAGTGAACCAATATTCCAGTAAACAAGATATTGCGTACCATTCGACTCAACAGATCCACTTTGAAGAAGATAACCATCGTAAATTGGATCACCAAGCACCGAAAGCTTCCAGTTATAGGAGCCTTCAGGAAGGTCTTCAAAGTCAGCACGTCCATCTATGACAGCACTCTGTGCCCAGATAGTATCATTGAGAGCGTAATGAATAGAAAAGTTAAGGTTGTATGCTAGTCTACCTTCAATATCCCTGATGGTGGCATTAAGGTCATCATCATCGTTCTCCCAATCGTTATTACCAAAAAGAATCTGAACGTTTGCCTCTGGTCCATCAGAAGTAATCTGTCCCGTCTTTTGTGGAGTAACTGTATCTAGTGGATGTGATACGTTCCACCGATAGACACCTTGTGGTAGATTGGAAAAGTGTGCAAGTCCATTACCATCAGTCTGATCCTCATAGCCAGTGAATAAACCAGTTGTCACATTATAGAGCCTCACCCATGCATTGTTTAAGGCAACGGTACCATTCCTAACTCGAAAATCAAAGTCATCATCATTGAAGGCCATCCCATCGTTCCGGACAGTAATATCCACGATATAATTTGTGGAAGCAGGTTCAAACGACCTGTCTAGGGATTTAGACAGATGAGGACTCTGGTTGAGTACTACAGGAGTAGCTATGTTTGCCACAAAAAGAACTAGGAATAGGAATGCAAATGCTCTATTTATCTTGCTCATTCAATGTCACTCTCAATAGGGCTAGAGACAAACTCACCTTAAGTCATCTCGACGCTTGGCGGCGTCGAATCCTTGGTGCACATAAAAGGCTTTTCATAGTTAAAGTTCAGAACTATAGCGATAGAACAATCCTTATGACTAATGACTTGAGAGAACAGAATCATGACAAAAATAGAGTGGGATGATAGTCTTTCTGTTGGCATTGACCTAATAGATGAGCAACACAAGATGCTCATACAAAGAATTAAAGATCTATCAGAGGCAGTTGAACAAGCACGCGGTTTGGAGAAAATCTTGAAGACACTTGATTTTATGATAGATTATACCGAATTCCATTTCTCAACAGAAGAGAAACATATGAAGAAGCTTGAATATCCAGGTCTCATTCCCCACAAACAGCAGCATGAAGAATTCATATCTACATTGGATCGCTTGGTTGAGGATTTTGAACAAGATGGTGCTACTGAGGCGCTCAGTACCTCAACCAATACATTCCTGATTAATTGGCTTGTTAAACATATTGAATCAATAGACAAAAAATTCGGTAAGTTCCTTCAAGAGAAGGGGTTTAAAGGACGGTAGTAAGAAACTATCCCTAGCCCTTTATTTTCTTTCTCATCGACCTCAGTCCAAGGATGGATGCTATATTTGCATCGGCATCTATGATTGGCTCAATCATTCCTGCTGTGGAAGTGAATAGGGTAGTAACACCAGGGCCATGACCGGATATAACACAATCACTATGTACAACAATCCCGACAGAAACTGAACCTTTTTTGTAGATACGTCCATATGAATGGTCTGCATCGATGATTGCAACCAGATCCCCAAACCTCAGATTCTCCAAACCGAATTCCTTGTTTGTTGTTTCATCAAAGAGCTGTATGTCATAGTCACCAGAATAGACTTGATCTGCGCCAAGACCGGACCCCATGACTCTAGCAGGAACTTTGTGGGTCACAGGTATGCCAAGTTTTCCATCGATCTCAGCGAAATTTATCTTATTTAAAAAGCCAGGATCAATATTCATTACCTTAATGCTTGGATAATCTAGAAGCTCTAAACCTTGACCGAACGCTTTAATCAAAATCTTATCCCCAATAACAAGGTTCTCCATAACTTGTTCTGAAAAATCAACCATGACATGTTCAATCCCTCCATGTTTGCCAACAACAGTTCCTCTCTCTCCCTTTGCATCTCCAGTTACAATCCTTGCTTCATTTCCAACACAAGATAGAATGTTTAAGGAAGTGTTTGCCATCTGTTTAAAGCGAGCGTCATCCTCTTTGTTTTCAATACTCACCCCTGGCTCTACATGGTCAGCTTTCCAGCCTATGGCTAAATCACCAACACGGAGGTTGTATGTTATTCCGCCAACTCCTGGAAGTGTGACCGGCCGACCATCTGCTGTTATTCTATATGCTGTACGTGCAACAGGACTGGCAATTTCACCCATCACCGAAATTTTCACGATTTTATCTTGGTTAGTTTTTACTTGCATGATTAATCATCTAGCGATGAGGACACTATCTACTAGATAAGACTGGTGCTTCTATCGAGAAACTGGTTTCTTTACAATCTTTCTTCAAGCCAATCAAACATGTCGGCTAGAACCTCTTCGCCGCCTTCTTCTTGATAGGGTTCATGATAGAGATTCGGGTAAAGTTTCCATGTCTTATCTTCAGACGCAATATTATCATAGAATTCTTTATTCCGTTCAGGAACTAGAATCAAATCTTGACCAGATTGCTGGACAAGAACAGGGACTGTGATTTTACTGGCCATATTGAATCCTTCGCGGCAAGCTTTCAGGCCTTCAATTGCATACCGAGGCGTTGCTTTGTCAAAGCGAAGAGGGTCCTCCCGATTATCCTTCACAACATCCAGATTCTTAGAAATTAGATCATAGTCAAGACCATTGCTGATGTAAATCTTGACATTGAGCTTCGATAGAAATGAAGCAATTGCTCTTGATGCTGCTCCGACTTTAAGTCGCTCAGATACAGCAGGCGCAGGGATGATTATGCCATCAGCTTCGTCAGGATGATTAGCTATATACCTCACAATATGTAAGGCGCCTAGAGAATGACCAAATAAGAAGAGTTTCTTATCTTGATGAAGTAATTTCAAGTAAGCTACTAGTGATTCTATGTCCTGGGTATATTCATCGTAGCTCTCAACATGTCCTTTTCGTCCTGGAAAGGTTCCAAAAGCTCTCATATCAGGAGCATAGAATGTGTATCCATTCGAAGTGAATTGTTCAGCTAGAAACGATAATCGACCACTATGAGATCCTAACCCATGAAGTCCCAAAACTACAGCTTTAGGTTCCCCTTCAGGTTTCCAGATTCTCAAAAGCATGGTCGTTCCGTCAAATCCCTGATAGGTACTTTCCTCATTCATCAAGAAAACCTTGAAGACACATGAGCTAGGTGCCCTATGTGTCTTCCGAAATCTAGGAGTTGTCTTCTTCAATGAACGAGAACTGCTGTTTTGGATAATCTATGACTGTTTCAAAAGTCCTGAGAAAGTCATAGCCAATGATACCGTTTTCAATCAGTTTCCCCCTAGGTGACACAAGGGACAGATCTAAGACAACTAATTGGGTATTCGTAATTTGTGCTCCTCCAACTGATAAGGTATCGACTGGAGCAAGTTTCAGTTGGACATCACCACCAATTCCACGGGCAATACCAGGGAATTCTTTAGCTTCAAGTCCCAGTTTTGAAGCTAGCTCTGGAGTGATTACACTATTTCCAGCTCCTGTATCGAGGACAAATTCATAGGGGCCTCTTCCATTTACATGGACTGGAATTCCGATAAGATGCGAGTCGCTGATGTAATGGAACTTACCCCAGTCAAGGTCTAATGAAGAACTGCCCTTACTCAATTTGAAGCGTTTCTTCGAATAACTGAGTGACATCGTACAATGCTTAAGAGTTGTATATCCTAATACTCCACCGTGCTCACCAGCGCAACGCAAGATTGAGTCAAGAGCTAAGACATAGACCTCATCCTCTTCAAATTCGAGTGCGCCAAGATTAATCGATGCATCTGCAAATCCAGTTGGCATTCCTCCTCCAATTCCACGAGCATCAGAACGATTGCCTGTTCGGATTTCGATTCCAAGTTGTTCAGCAAGTTTTTTGGTAAGTGTTGTCGTTGACGCGCCGGTGTCCAGGGTAAATATGAAAGGACCTTGACCATTGACACCGACAGGTACTTTGACAAGATTTCCACTTGTTTCTATTGCTGCCTCAAATTCCAAGATACTCGTCCCCTTTACTCAGGTTTTCTACCAGCAATATACGCACTATATGCGCCGTAGAGACTCTGTCCAGCCTTGCTAGTAATCTTGACATCTTGGAATCCTGCATCTCTCATATGTTGAAGATATTCTTCATCCAGGATAGCTCCACCAATGCATCCTGTGTACGTTATAACCTCATCCCGAATTTCTTGGGGTAGTGGTTTAGAGAGTACTATATCAGATACCATTACGCGACCACCAGGTTTCAAAACACGATAAGCTTCACGAAACAC
>JAEORI010000160.1 GCA_016840965.1 Candidatus Thorarchaeota archaeon
GGATCACTGGATTTGGAACCAGTGGTCAGAGGATTTTTGGCACAGTTTGAAATCATAATACCACACATCATAACTATGACAAAGAGGATAGTCACTGAAGGAGCTATTGCTGTTGTAGAGGGAGTCCATATTAAGCCAGGTGCAATTCAAAATATCAGTTCGGGGATTATTGAAGTCTTGATTGATCCAGATTTTAAAACGCACAAGGCAATGTTCGCGAGTAAGCACGAAATTGGAAAACTCCGTACAGTTACTGATGATATGATTGTTAGAGATAGAGAGTTTGAATCCACTCGTTTAATACAGGAATATATGCGGTCTGAGGCAATGAGAGAGGGTGTGCCAATCATTCCTCTGACAAGTTATGAAAATGCGCGATTGAAAATTTCTGAGATAATAATAGCGAGAGTAAGGCATCTCCTTGAATTGTATGAAGAAGGTGTAAGTTAAAACATGAAATGGAAAAATGAATCTCTTGATAGGCTATTCAACCCCGAGTCCATAGCTGTTGTGGGAGCTTCAGATAAACCTGACAAACTTGGAGCACTCACACTCTTAGCACTTCATGATTACAAAGGAAATGTCTTCCCTGTCAATCCTCGAATCAAGACTATCAGAAACACAAAATGCTATCCATCAATAGTTGATATTGACGATCATGTGGACCTTGCCATGATAGCACTCGGCCCACAATTCATCTTGCAAACGCTTTCTGAGTGCAAGGAAGCGGGTGTAAAAGGTGCAATTATTTTCTCAGCAGGTTTTAAGGAATTAGGAGGAATTGGAGAAGAACACCAACGTAGAGTAAAGGAACTGGCTGATGAAGGTCATATTGCTGTCATAGGACCAAATTGTCTTGGAGCAGGCAACTGCAATATTGGATTGAATGCTACTTTCTTCCCGCATCCCACTCCATTGAAGGGAGGATCAGTAGCAATGGTCAGCCAGAGTGGTGGTGTTACTGGACTGATGATATACCAAGCTGCGGATTCTGAACTTGGAGTGTCGAAATTTGCTAGTGTTGGAAATAGGGTTAATATTGATTTTCACGATATGTTAAGATACCTTAGAGAAGACTCTGAAACTGAATCAATCTGTCTTTTTGTTGAAGGAACTGAATATGCAAGAGAAATGATGGAGGAACTTCAAAAGACCACACCAGAAAAACCGGTCATTGTCTTCAAGGTAGGAAAGACTCCTGCATCAAGGGAAGCAGCTTTGAGCCATACAGGCAGTTTGGCTGGTAACTCAGAAATCTATAGTGCAGCAATAAGACAGTCTGGTGCAATTGAAGTAGCGGGTGTAGGAGAGATGATTGATACTGCTCATGTAATTACTTCCTGCAAACATCGACCAAAGGGGCAAAATGTTGCTATTGTGACACACACATTAGGAATTGCACTGGTTGCTGCTCAGACCCTTGAACTAAATGGAATCAACCTCCCTCCTCCTTCAGATTCTGTTGCATCGAAAATTGAATCAATGCTTAACATGCCTGTAGAAGTTCCTATCAAGAATCCAATCGACCTCCTTGCACAAGGTTGGGCAGATCCTAGTATCTTTTCAAAGGCATTCAAACTGGTCTTGAACGAAAAACAATTCGATGCAGTCATGATTGTTTTCTCTCCGAATTACCAAGAAGGAATAGGGGGAGGTGTGCCAATAAACGAAATAGTAAAGGCAAGTCAAGATGCTTCCAAGCCAGTAGTTAGTATTCTCGCCTCACCTGTAACAAGAAAACCACCAGGTTATGAAATACTCGAAGCAGCAGGAATCCCATTTTTCTCAAGTCCTCAGAGAGCAGCACAGGCTTTAGCTAACATGTTAAAACTCTCAAAATAAAAAGAAGGAACCGCTGCGCAAGGCAGCGGTTTTTACATCACTTACCCTGCACTGTGAGGAGATCACCTGTGGTTTGAGGGATACTAATTGAGTCATCACCATTCAAAGTGCCATTCATAAGAGCTGCATATGCAGCCATGTCAAAATGACCATGTCCTGATAGGTTGAAGACTATTGTTCGTGATTCATTCTTCTTCTTAGATTCTAAAGCGACATCAATCGCGGCTTTGATTGCATGTGCAGACTCTGGGGCAGGAATAATGCCCTCAGACCTTGCAAAGAGAACTCCAGCATTCAAAACATCAATCTGATCAAATGCGCGTGGAGTTATTCGACCTTCAATAGTAAGGGCGCTGACTGTAGGAGCAACTCCGTGGTATCTTAAGCCGCCTGCGTGGATCTTCGGAGGGGTGAAGTCAGCGCCCAAGGTGTGCATTTTTAGTTTTGGAGTAAGCCCTGCTGTATCTCCAAAGTCATAGCGATACTCACCTTTTGTCAGAGATGGACAGGCTGTAGGCTCGGCAGCAATGAACTTTGTTTCTCGATAACGATCATTCGCAATGAAAGGAAAAGCTAGTCCAGCAAAATTGCTACCTCCGCCAACACAACCAATGACATAATCAGGAGTAAGGTCAGCAGCATCAAGTTGAGCAATTGCTTCCTGACCGATTACAGACTGGTGTAGCATTACAAAATTGAGGACAGAACCAAGCGTGTATTTTGTATTTTCATTGGAAATGGTGTCTTCTAGTGCTTCACTTATAGCAATACCGAGAGTCCCGGGATGGTCAGGATGTTCTCTATTGACCTTCCTGCCAAATTCAGTTAAATTTGAGGGACTTGGTACTATTTTAGCTCCATAGGTTCTCATTAAAGTGCCGCGATACTGTTTCTGCTCGTAGCTTATTCTAACCATGTATACCATGGCTTCAAGCTCAAAATATGAGCAAGCAAGTGCAACAGCACTTCCCCATTGACCGGCACCCGTTTCGGTAGCCATTCGTTCAATTCCCTCTTTCTGTGCGTAATAGGCTTGAGTAGCAGCAGTGTTCAGCTTATGACTGCCGGTTGGTGAAACATCTTCTCGTTTGTAGTATATGCGACATGGAGTCTTTAGAGCTCTCTCAAGCCCAATCGCTCTTTGCAATGGAGTTGGTCGTCCTGATCTCATCAAGATCTCTCGAACTTCAGTTGGAATGGGGATGGTCTTCTGCGTTGAAACTTCTTGTTTAACACATTCTTCTGGGAAGAGTGCAAGTAAAGCTGCAGGATTAACTGGTTCACCTGTTGCAGGATTAATTGGCGCGGGAAGTGGATTTTTCAAGTATGGTAGTATATTCAGAAATTCACTGGGAGTGTCTTCGATATCTAACTGGATTCTTGCATGTTCATGTTTCATGTTTTGGTCTCCGTCCAAGTTCCGAATCTGAGTGTAGAAAATCCACTGAGTTGACATTACGGGCGTAATCGTGGGTCATCCTAAAATGAAGCAGGGATGTGTAGTCCAACTCAATGGTATTAGGTGATACTCTGACAGTGCCATCTGGGATGTTAACTAAACGGGCCCCATCGCGGGACCCAAAAGCCATTGGCCAAGGCACACTCGTATCATATTTCCACACCCAGAAACGGTTGGCAATGTCGGTGGAAATGAACTTATAAACATTGTGCATAAATGTTCATTAATGTACAAAAATGTACAATCTATAATTCTTTGAATGCTTGGTGTCAACCGAATGTTTTTAGAATAAAACCTCTCGAACTCTGTTTATAGGTGACCTACATGAATAGCGCTCGTAGTAATGAGAATAGGATTGATTGCTCAATCCTACAAGCCCTTTTCGATTCGTCCCCACAAGCAGTTCTCATTGTTGAAGATGGTAAGGTTGTGTATACTAACTCAGCACTTGCTCATGCAGTGGGATTCAAGCCACAGCAAGCAGTGGGTCAAGAAGTTACTCAGATTGTAAGTATGATTGGTATGCAGGACTACGATGCCGTGGTATCAAGATTTTCAGCAATTAGTACCGGAAAGACGGAATCGGACAAGGAGCGTTTTCATTTTAAGGATGCTAAAGGAAGTAGGTATGTTTTGGAATTCTCAGCTAAAATCATTGAAGCTGATAAGAAAAGGTATGTATCTCTATATGGAATTGATGTCACGGGAGATGAACTTTCAAAAGAAACTCTTGCTACAGAACGAAGAGCCTATAGTGTGATTGCGGAAGCAGCCCTTAGCTCAGACAAGTTACCTCAATTATGTGACCGAGTATTAAGAGGTCTTATTGAAACGCTTGGATTTGATCTCGGTACAATTCGACTTTATAATGCTGAAGATGACACTCTCAACCTGATAACATCACACGGTATTAAAAAAGGAGATACACCACAAGTCGTTGCGCTCAATGATCCTAATTTTCTTGTTGCACGAACTGCTAGAACAAAAATACCACTCTTCACTCAGGATATTGAGGCGGCACCTGAGAGTGAAGATAGTATGGCGAGAGCAAGAGATCTGGGTGTACGCACGTTAATTTTCTGGCCTATTTTAGGGTCTGAAGAGAACCTACTAGGTGTAATCAATATCGCTACAAGAGAACCCATTGTTTTGGAGCAAGAACAAAGGACAGTTTTTGCCACCATAGCGGGTATGTTCTCCACCATCCTTGAACGGAGGAGAACGGAAGAAGAACTTCAAGAATTTAAAGACCGTTTTACAGCATTTGCAGATAACATGCCGGGACCGGTCTACCTTAAGGATGAAAAATCCCAAGTTCTTTTCGTAAATAGATACATGCGTGAAGCCGCTCAACAATCATCCAGAACAAATTGGGAAGGATTGAGTAACACGGAGCTATTCCCAAAAGAGCGAGCGGATGACCTCACAGAGGAAGATCTAAGGGTCTTGGCAGATGGACCAATTGACCGTATTCAAGAAACGATGACTAATGGAGAAATCCGAACTTTTCGAACGCATAAGTTTCCCATAATCCGTGAAGGAAAACCACCATTGATTGGTGGATTTTCGATTGACATTACCGACAGAATAGTTGCTGAGAAACAAAGAGAGGAAGCAAGAGCTCGCGCCATCTGGATGTCGGATTTAATGGCGCATGATATTAACAATTTACACCAAGGTATTATGTCTAGTTTAGAATTAATGCTTGAAGATGAACAGTTTCCGAAGCACTTAACGGGTATTGCACAGAATGCATTACTCCAAGTGAATCGAAGTGTATCGCTCATTAATAATGTAAAGAAATTCTCAGTAGTAAATCAGGAAGAACTCATTCTTGAGAAAACCGACCCGGCGGAAGCTCTAATTGCTGCAATTCAAACCGTCAAACAATCATTTCCTCATCGTACAATCAACATAACAACTAATCTTGAAACTGGTGAATATTGCATCATGTCTAATGCGTTTCTTCATGATGTCTTCTACAACCTTCTTCATAATGCTGTGAAATACACTGTGGATGAGTATGTTCGCATAGAAGTTACAACTAGTCTCGTTGAGGATGGGAAATTCATTCGATTTAACTTTGAGGACTGGGGACAAGGGATTGATGATAGATTCAAGAAGAGTATCTTGACTGGCATTAATGATCGAGTCCATAGAATATCTGGAGTAGGACTTACTCTTGTAAAACAAATTGTCGAGCAGTACGGAGGAAGCATTTCAGTAGAAAATCGTGAAAAAGAAGATTTCACGAAAGGTACAAGATTCATTATTAAATTACCAAATAGTTGTTAGAAGTAGTACTCTCACGAGATAAATGCCAAGTAATATTCCCAGAATGGTTAAATCGCTGGAATGTCCACCACCTTCAAGCATAGGAAGGTTATCTATTGGTAGAAGAAGGTCCCAGTTATGTACTAAAAATGGTTGCACTTGGGGACGGGGCAGTAGGCAAAACAAGCTGTATCATGCGTTATACAGAGAATAGTTTTGGAGAGTCATATAAAGCAACAATCGGGACCAACA
>JAEORI010000161.1 GCA_016840965.1 Candidatus Thorarchaeota archaeon
GGGGTGCCCATTTTCACTTCTTCAATACCCGGTCCAACAACAGCATCTCCAATCCGTCGGGAAAATCTGATGAACACACTCATCGCTGCAAGAAAAATCAACAATGAGATGATGCTGGTTATCAGAAGGACAAGTATCTTCAAATCATTCGTCAGCGCAAAGAACAAGTCACCTACAGCATAAGCTGACAGCGACCCTATCATCATAATGACCGCGACGATCTGTATGACGAAAGTGATGGTTGCTGAGCTTCTGAAGAGGCTGCCAAGATTGATGTAATCTTCACTAGGAGCCGTCATGTTAACCAACTAATCCGATGTAGATTGCTAGTTATTTGAATTCTTCTACTCATAATACACCTTGTGGTGCCCGTTCGTCAAGCTTATATCGTGCATACATTGTCTGTCCGTAGTCCTCATCAGATTGTGAAGAGTAGAAAATTCATGATGGCCTCAAAATCTGCAAATGAATATGGCTTTGTCAATGCAAGGATTCGAGGAATGAAGTCTCGATTCCTTACAGTCGGCAATTATGAGAGCCTACTTCAGAGTAGCAGCTACGAGGACTTCATCAAACTTCTCTCTGGGACATATTACGGCCAGGTCATCAGCAGAGACTCGTCAACCGGTAGGCCTGGTCCTGAAGAGCTTGCACTCATTCTATCAAAGGATTTTGCCAATGTGAGCACAAATCTGTCGCGTTCACTCACTGGAAAGATTCGTGATTTCACGAACACCTACTTGGAGATGTTCATGGCTGAGAGTGTCAAATCGATAATTCGAGGTGTTCACGTTGGACTTGAAAGGGATGAGATTCTGCGTTTCGCAGTTCCACAGACTCCCGAACAGGAGACTCTGTTTGAAACTCTAGTGGATGCTGGTTCAGTGAGCAAACTGATTGATCTTCTCCCCCAATGGGATCTTAGAGTGGCACTCTTAACGAAATTTCCAAGCTATGAAGAGTTCAGCTCCACAGCTCCTCTCGAAGTGGCTATCGAGGAATGGCACCTCAAGAAGGTTCTAGACGCACTCAAAGGATTTTCTGATAATGATGCACGACGAGTGTTAGATGTCCTTGAGTCACGTGTGATTCTACGGAATGTTTTGACTGCACTTCGAGCAGTCACTCTTCACTTGGAATCGCGTGCTTTAGAACAGTCGTTGATCAGATTCTATAAAGCCCGTGAGTTCACCGACTCTCTTAAGTCAGTAAACACATGGCGTGATGTGATTACGAAGATGGATGCTACCCGGTTTGGTCAGTTTGGTGGAAGAATTGCTAGACTCTATGAAGAGACTGAAGATCTCTCAGATGTTGAGCTGGCAATTGAAGACTTTATTGTCCAGAGAGTGAAACAGCTGTTGACAGCGTATCCCTTTCATTTGGGAACAATCATTGGATTTTTCAGTCTCAAATACTACGAGGTCAGAAACATCCGCTCGATTGCAGTTGGCGTTGAACGAGGACAGTCCGCCGAAAACATTAGAAAAATGATTACAATCTGGTGAGATTTGGAGGAAACAATCACATGAAAATCGACAATCGAATCAAGTTCATGGCTATGATGATGATGGGTGTAGTACTACTTACCCTTGCAGTATTTGTAATCTCCATAGCCGAAGCTTCGACAGTTCTTAGAGCATTAGGTGTACCAGTCAACCCAGGATTCGTTCCGGCTCAGATGGCTGATGCCGCAGGTTGGGCAATTCTAGGTCTTGGAGTAGGTGCCGGTCTTGCACTAGGCTTAGCTGGCATTGGAGCAGGTCTCGGAATGGGTACAGCATCTGCAGCAGCACTTGGAGCCATCACTGAGAAACCTGAAACCTTTGGAAAGAGTATTCTATATGTAGTATTCATCGAGGCTGTAGCAATCTATGGTTTCGTTATTGCATTCCTTCTTGTAGGATACATACCCCAACTCATGGGTGGTTAGAAAATCCCCGAGAAACTAGTAGAGGTCGATTTTCCTCCTCTACTCTTTCTTTTCTTCAGTCTGGAATAGGATTGATGAGATAGTGTCTCGTATCTCGCTCTCAAAGCGCTCAAGTCTTTCTTCGAAGGTATTATTGACCCATCTGGTTCCATCCTTATTCCGAACAAGAACTCCACCAGTTGCACGCACATCTTCCTTCGAGATGCTAAGATTCGTCTTCTTGCCAGTAGCTTTAGCAACGGCTGCTTCAACAGCCTTGAGATCGATATTAGAGGCATGTCCCTTGGGTACCACAATTTCAAGATCGGTTTCCTCAAGTGACATTGCTGCATCTATGATCAGTTTCTCTAGAGTCTTCTCGTAAGCTTTCTTCTTGACCAAATCTTCAACATGTGTCCTTGCTGATGATAGAACATCTGCAATCAGAGTCTCCTTTGCTTCAAGAAGTTGATACTTTGACTTCAGTTTAGCACTTGCTTCGTATCTGGAAATCTCTGCGTTAGTAGCCATCTCCGCCTTTCTAGTGATTGATGCAGTGACCGTTTTTGCTTTTGCACGTGCCTCATTGAGCTTCTTTTCTTTATGTGACTCTGCTTCTGCGAGGATTTCCTTTTCTTTTCCAGCAGTCTTAGAATTGATAATCTCAATTATGTTTGTCATTCCAGTCATGATATCATACCTCCCCCAGTAGAATCTTCACAACTGCTTGATATGCATCATCCCTCTTCTTTTGGGCTGAGTCTTGCATCTTCTTGATTCTCTTCTCTGTTTCCTTGAAAACCGAGGATTCAATCTCTGCCTTCCTACTCTCAATCTCACTGAGCATTCTAGTAGCAGAATCTTTTGCCTCTCTCTCTGCAACCTCGATAATCATCTTCGCTTCTTCATCAGCATCTTCATGGATCTTTCGTGCTTTCTTCTGAGCGTTGTCGATCCTCTTTTTGGCTGCCATCTCGGTTTCATGAATCTGGTCGATTTCATCGTGTGCCGCACACATGGTTATACCTCAAATTACACGATAATATTTCATCACCAATAACTCCCCCCTTTAAAGATTGACGTCAGCCCGTAAAGGTTATTTAGAGCGTGGGAAGCATCTCGTACTTACACAGCTCGGTATATTGAACCATCAGGTGCATACTTTCTGAGCCTGTGATACTGGTGATGGCATAATGGGTCTTCGGATGAGTCCAGAAAAAATGATAGTGGCCAAGGTTGTGTCTCATAAAGATTTTGAGAGACAGGTCCTCATGTCCCTTGAGGAGTTTTCCCTCTTTGAGTTCATTGACGTTCGGCGACAAGCTGGGATTGTTGATGTAAAGCGGACTCGTGAAGAGGAAACCGCGTACTCCGCCCTCGAACGACTGGCAAAGGTGCTCGAGTCTCTAGAGGTGGATTCTTCAAAACGAACAGGAATTCACACCGAAGTGGATGATACGACTCTTGAGAACTCTCTCACTCTTGCCTCAGAGGTCATCTCAGCTGTTGAAGCCGAGGTTCTTGACATAGACTCCAAGACAACAATAGCTCGTCTCGAGATGGAACGTCAAAGGGGTATTGCAGATGTTGCAGTGTCACTGGAACCCCTTGGCATAGATCCAAGTTACATTGGTTCTACCGAGTTCACTTTTACGACCGCTGGAATATTACCTTCTGGAAGAGAGTCTGAACTAGAATGGAGCATCAACGAAGTCACTGACGGTGCTTACACTGTTGGCATACTACCACTGAAGAGAGGGGCTTCCGCATGTGTTGTCACAGTACCTATCGAGTTGAAAGAGGCTGTTGAACGAATTCTCTCAGCTATGCAGTATGAAGCCTTCCCCATCCCTGAGGATTCAGCTGGACGTCCAGAACAGATTGCTGCGGACGCCGAAGAACAAATCGCTAAGCTGGAAAAGGAGATTGAGCAACTAGAGCAGAGGAAAGAGCACATCGCTCTCGAGTGGGGGATAAGAATCCTCGCTGCCTGGGAA
>JAEORI010000162.1 GCA_016840965.1 Candidatus Thorarchaeota archaeon
AGTTTCCTGTTGAACATATCCGTCAATATACCAGCAAGCAGACCAAGAAGAAATCCAGGCAAATAGTTGAAGATACCTACAATACTAAGGATGCTCTCAGACCCGGTTACTTCCAAAACCCACCAGTAGACACTCATCAAATATAACGCATCAGCTATACGAAATCCAATGAACCCACCCCAGAAGGTGGCAAAATTACGGTTTTGTAATAGCCTAAGTAATCCTCCTTGACCTGCAGAATCAAAATCATGAGAGTCAATCTGCGTACGGTCACCAGTCATCCATATGCACCTCTCTCTGTTCCACATCAGGAGGCTAATAGCCTACTACTCTCAATAGGGAGGGCACTTTTAGCAATACGCTCAGTAGAAAATGGAGTTGTGCTTTTTTCAAAAAGCTATAGACACTTCATCTGTAATTCATATTAGCGATATTGTAGTTCAACCAGAACTGATGTCCAATTGAGTCTTTCTTCGCCATATGAAAAGTACCAAGAGAATTCCACTGGTTGTTCCAATAATGAATACTATACCGCCCAATTGTCGCATTTGATTGAAAAATCCATTAGATGTAGACGTACTTGCTTCTGTTGTGGTGCTTGATGTGCTGAATTCAGCTTCAAACATTTTGTATTCAAGAAGGATTTCAGAGGTTTGCCAAGACCCCTCAGCTTTAGCCAAAGCACCATTTTCTTTATGATATGTCCAATTTTGTTTGATGTATATCAGGCCTGGAAATGGAGTGGTGGGTGTTGGTATAGGTATAGGCTCATTCATTTCAGACAGGAACGGGCCAACAATTACAATTGTACCAAAATAGGTGCTCCAATGCGTGCTGTTCTCTGATTGTGTGTATAACCTATACTCTATACAGAGTTGAGTCATCAGTGACCAGTTACCGATAGGTAGTGCAATCCGTTGGTGTGTGGAGTTGACGAAGAGAGGGGGGTAGATATCTAGTGTGCTTAAGAATGGAACAAAGTCTTCTCCCTCTTGTGTTATCATCGATCCCCAACCTAATGGCACATCAGAAAAAGCTGTGATGTTCTCAGGAATGTCAGGCAGAGCATCGGCTTTCAAAAAGACAGGGACATCTTCCATCACCATAGATCCGTGTGTTTGATTGGTTAGTATTTCGATTAGTCTAAACGAAAAAGTCTGTCCTGAATCAATTCCCCACTCAAGCCCATGATCTTTGACTGCAGTAGCTAACTCTATCGAAGCTAAGGAAGTCACAACAAGAACAAGAACTGCTACGGTTCTCACTCTACAGGCGCTTTGTTTGTTTTCACTCATCATTTAGAGTGTATTTATTGTAAAATAGTATAAGCATTTACTCTTCAGCATGGAAGTAATTTTAGTAATCAATCATCATCTCAAATAGGGTTGGAGTACGATTGTTGGCAAGTTCGTACTTTCTTGATGGTTTCATTAATTCTTCTTCGCATTACTTCTTTTTGAAATGCAAAATACTACCATAAGATTGCCATGAGCCCATTCGGGCCAGGTCCCAAATCCACATGATACCCGTATGGAAAAATGAAGACCACAAGAATTCCAATCAAAATTACGATTGCTCTGAATCCAGACTCGAGAGGGAAGTCTTGTTCCATTTTGACCACCAATCGACCAGATGGCTATATATTAGAGATTATTGAAATAAGCAAGACTGGAAAGATGGTAGCATCTATGTTTCTAAGGCTGAGTCTTATTGATTGCCACGATGATGTTTCTGTTAGACATTCTTACCAAGTTCATATTTGTCCGCGGACGTTAGAAAAGTGGATGATGAAAAAGCAGGAAGATAGACAGAAATCCTCCATCTATGGAATGATTACATCTGATAATCCTCAACAGACCCTAAAAGCATCTAAACAATGGACCTATGACTAGGTCATGATTTGAGCATATCTCCTCTTATATAGTCAGATTCCTCATCCGAGATAAATTCCACCTTGTCAATTGTGGTTTGTGTTTCTTCTTTTGTAAAGAGATGTCACTGGAGGCGTTTGCGATAAAGACAATGATACTCGGAAAAACGGGTTTAGAAGTATCAAGAGTTGGTTTTGGAGGCATTCCTATACAGCGTCCACCTGAAAATGAGGCAGTAAGAGTTGTACAGCGAGCAGTTCAGCTTGGTATTAATTTCTTTGATACATCTGTAGGTTATGGGAGTAGCGAATCAAGATTTGGAAAAGCCTTGCAGGGTCAGAGAGAGGAAGTTATACTAGCCACAAAAGGTGGATGGCGTGATGGGGAAATGGTACGGGGGTCACTCAGGATCAGTCTCAATCAATTGAAGACAGACTATATTGACATCTGGCAATTTCATAATGTAAGTTCGTTAGAAGCTTACAGCAGTCTTTTCAGGGCTGCTGGCCCAATGGAGGCGGCAATTGAAGCTTTGTCAGAGGGAATCATTCTGCATTTAGGTATCAGTAGTCACTCTCTTGAAGTTGCTCTTAAAGCGGTGATTTCTGACCAATTTGATACGATTCAATTTCCGTTCAACCTTGTTTATAGAGACGCAGCTGAAGAGCTCATAACTCTTGCAAAGAAGCATGATGTGGGTTTCATTGGGATGAAACCATTTGCAGGAGGGATGATACCAAAAGCCAAGCTTGCACTGAAATATATACTTCAATTTGCGAATGTCTTACCAAATCCCGGATTAGAAACAATAGAGCAAGCAGAAGAAGTAGTTAGTATCCTTGACAGCCCATTAAACATAACAAGAAACGAACATACTGAAATGGAACTAATACGTACTGAGTTAGGAACCAAGTTTTGCCGACAATGTGGATATTGTCAACCTTGCCCTAATGGTGTCAGCATTTCACTTATAATGATTGCACCAATTATGTGGAAGCTCTGGCCTTTTGAAAGTCTTTCTTCTAATTGGTATAATGATGCAATCGAGAGTGGGACTCGGTGTGTCCAGTGTGGTGAATGTGAGGGCAAATGTCCATATAAATTACCAATCCGGAAGATGATAAAAGAGAATATGATTTTTCACTCAAAGGCTCTTTCCAGTTGATAAGAGGGATGCATGGACAAATGATTCTCGAATGAACTTAACTGATGTCTTGTCATTTAGAGTATGGTATCCTTCCGAATCAAGAAACGTTCTTGATGAAACGTTATTACTCTTGTTTGGAGGGAGTACCACCATTGGCATGGCTCTAATAATCACAATAGTCATGTTTTATCGGAAAAAGTCGGTCTGATTCGAAGCTGTAAGCTATTTCTGATAAAAACAAACGGATTATTGAATTAAAAAAAGAGGAGTACATAGAGGCAGTACATGAGTCTCGCTGCTGGATTTTTTGACTGCCTCGATGACCTCATGTCTTCCTGCGGTGGATGAGAACTATGACAATCACTGCAGCACTGAGTGGCAGCACTAGTACAAGTAGTATTGAATCAAACAAAAAAACAGCAGGTGCTGTTGGTGTTGTTGGTGTTGTTGGCCCGGAATCGTCGTCCATGTTTGTCCAAATATTAGTTTCATACAAGTAAGTCCAAGTATCGTCGTAGGTATCCTCATAATCAGCAAATCCACCAAACAGAATTGTAACATTGCTATTTGAATCAAAGACAAGTCCTGGAATTATTCTTCCTGCAGGAGGGTCAATTGGATAACGTCGCGTCCAAGAGTTTGTTAGTCCATCGTAAATCCAAGTGCGATCAACACCAGTGTATCCCAAATCGCCTCCAAACAGGATACACTTCTTATTCACTG
>JAEORI010000163.1 GCA_016840965.1 Candidatus Thorarchaeota archaeon
GAGATTGCACATCCAAATACAACAGCTCACCATATTAAGTGGATGGATCTTTTCTTCTGGCCAGAGGGAGAAAAGTTTCCGGTCGAAATCGGCTATGCAACCTTCGATCACCACGGTGAGACTGCCAAAGGTGCTGATACGAGTGGAATCTACAGCGAGCCTGTTGCCAAGTTTGTTTTCAAGACTAGTAAATCAGGAACCTTGATGGCCACAGCATATTGCAACATCCATGGTCTATGGAAGAGCGAAGCTGAGCTCTCACTCTAAGATACTCGGAAGATTTGGGTTGAAAGGGACCTACATAAGTAGTGTCCATCAACCATTTCTTTTCAAAACACTGTCATTTGGGCAAGTTGATAGTATTTTGGCTTGCAGAGAGTTTAGCTCTCCAAATTGTGTTTCCATCAGTGATTCCAGTTGCAGTCATTTTCTTCCCTAGGTGAATAGCAAACTCCCCAGACCCAAAATCAGCTGCAACAGCTTCCCAAGGCATGATTGCTGATAATTTGTATTCTGTTCCGTCGTCAGTCGTAATAACATATTGATCCAATATTTGTGAAACAATCCCTGTCACTGATACTTCTTTCATTTGTTCATTCACGTGTATTCATCCTTCACCATAGTAGTCACAACTTGTGACTTCGTCCTGTGACCCTATGACGTGGCTTCGCTATATATACTCAATTTGAGTGTTAATTCTTGTGAAATATTATGGCTCTAGCAACTAACTCACGAAACACATTTGTGCTGAAGAACAACAAGGCGACAGTTTCCACTGATGCCCTGACTCATGCATTCACCTATCGGAGGTAATCTCAGAATGGCACTAGCGAGAGAACAGAACAAGAGAATCTATGGGAAAAAGATCTCAACCGATGCTATTCTTCATTCATATCTCTACAGGTAGTTGATTGGGTTGAGGAACATTTTGGAGAAAATCCTCAATTCGTTCAACATCAATTCAAAGCTTTTTTCACACGCCCTATAGCGTTTCTATGATAGGTGCAACATAGGCATTTCATGCTGATTTTCAATAGCCTAATAATTCCTAATTTTCAGACCGCACAATCCAACTAACTAACTCAGCTGTCATCTGATTTGCACGCATGAATTGATCTCGATAGTCTGGGTGCTTAAAGGATAACAGGACATTTTGTATTCCAGGATCAAAGCCTATGATTGTTACCGCTTTTTCGATTGCATTTGGTCTAAATGCAACTGCAGTGAGTAGTAAAGCTACTCCAAAGAGGCTTATGTATAGAGCAGGCCAGAAGTCAATTGTGAGACCTCTTGAAAGCTGATCTCCAATAATAAGTAGACTGAAAATTACAAAAGCCATGAGCAGACCATCAACAATTATGCAGAGCGTCTGATATCTATCAGTTCCTTCGTCTGGATTTGCGTGGTCTTCGCAGACCTGGATTGGGAGAACGTTCACATCAGAAATATCGGTTCTTTGTTTAACCCGTGAATATGGACTGAATGTATACTGCCATGAACGCCTCAGATATTGCTTTCCAGTCTTTGATATCTTCATACGGACTACTTTAGTAGCTGCAGCTCCACAGACTGGACATGTTTTAGGAAACTGAGCCTTCTGAAGATTAACTCTTACAAGCGGTTGCTCAAAGTATTCTTTTCGAGGGCTCAATGCCAAAGTCTCCATTTTTTAATTCTCAGGAAAATGGGTAAAGAGTTTATCGAACAGGGCTGTTTTGGGGACATGTTTATTTTCAAGTTCCATTAATCGTAGTCTATGTATTATGGCGAGAAGGTCTGTCTTAGGGCACTTGAAGTTGAAGACCTTGATGAAATCATGAAGCACTGGAATAATTTAGAGATACGTCAATATCTAAACAGCCAAACACCCATGTCAAGACAAGCTGAGCAAAAGTGGCTAGAACAATCCACTACCTTAGACCCTTGGAAAGATGGTAAAATGATACTTGCTATCGAGGACCAAAAAACAGGGAAGTTTCTTGGCACTGTTAGTATTTTCGGCATCTCCAAACAGCACAAACGGGCTGAGTTTGGCATTGCTATTCATAATCCTGAGAACCTTGGAAAAGGTTATGGCACAGACGCAACTCGAGTAATGCTCTGGGTAGCCTTCCACATTCTTGGTCTTAATAGTATCTATCTCCATACTCTTGAGAGTAATGAACGTGCGCAAAAGGCGTACGAGAAAGCTGGTTTCAAACGCACAGGAGTGTACAGGAAGGGAGCATATGTTAAAGGAGTATTTCAAGACTTCATTATTATGGACATTTTAAAGGAGGAGTTTTTTGTAGAGTATCCTCCTGGAACAGAAGTTCGCAAACCTTGAGATGATTAATATCTGAAACAAAACAATCAATAAGAGGGCGAAACGTCAAGCAGACCAATCATCTCCAAGATTTTGCAAGGAGACACCCTAATGCCTACGTCAACGCTTCAGGATCGCTCAATCAATGCAATCCGTTTCCTGTCGGCTGATGCTATTCAAAGGGCTAATTCTGGACATCCGGGAATGCCTATGGGAGCAGCTGCAATGGCCTATGCTCTATGGACTCGACATCTTCGCTTTAACCCAAAAAACCCAGATTGGTGGGATCGCGATCGGTTCATCCTTTCTGGCGGTCATGGTTCAATGCTGCTCTATTCACTTCTTTACCTAACTGGCTATGATATCAGTATAGAAGACATTATGGACTTCAGACAATTAGGATGTAAAACTCCAGGACACCCTGAGAATTTCTGTACGCCAGGAGTCGAAGTAACAACTGGACCCCTTGGACAAGGACTAGGAAATTCAGTGGGAATGGCAATAGCTGAAACTCACTTAGCAGCCATTTTCAATAAATCAAATCACAATATAATCAATCACTATACCTATGCCATTGTGACTGATGGAGATTTGATGGAAGGGCTTTCTTCTGAAGCAGCATCTCTTGCGGGACATCTTCGCTTGGGAAAGCTGATACTTCTCTATGATGACAATCGCATCTCAATTGATGGAAGTACAGACTTGACTTTTACTGAAGATAGAGGTGCAAGATTTGAAGCTCTTGGATGGCATATTCAACATGTGAAAGATGGGAATGATGTTGATGAAGTGGACAAAGCGATTCAGAGAGCCAAGAATGATAAGCGTCCTTCATTGTTACTCTGCAAGACTCATATTGGGTTTGGATTACCAAGCAAACAGGATACAGAAAAAGCGCATGGGGAACCTGTAGGCGAGGAAGAACTTGTAGGTGCTAAAAAGAAGCTTGGTTGGCCCTTAGAACCGATGTTCTATGTACCAGATGACGTCTTGGAATATTATCGCAAGATAGGGGAAAATGGTACAGAACACGAGAGCGAGTGGACAAAACGGTTTGAGAGCTATAGCTCAGCATATCCGAAACTAGCGTCTGAATTGGAGAGAAGAATGAGAAGACATCTCTTAGATGAGTGGGACAAGAATTTACCAAGATTTGATGTTAAGGATGGGCCTGTAGCAACAAGAAGTGCTTCTGGTAAGGTAATTAATGCACTCGCTCAAAAGCTACCAGAGTTAATTGGGGGTTCAGCAGATCTGACTCCATCGAACAAGACATGGATCAATGATAGTCCTTCATTCCAAGCGGATTCACCCCACGGACGTAACATTCACTACGGTGTTCGAGAACATACCATGGGTGCTGTAGTAAATGGATTGGCGGCACATGGTGGAATTATTCCGTTTAGTGGGACATTTCTAATGTTCTCTGATTATATGCGCCCAGCAATTCGTTTGTCTGCATTGTCCAAACATAGAAGTATCTGGGTCTTCACTCATGATAGTATCGGGGTTGGCGAGGATGGACCTACCCATCAGCCAGTAGAACACTTGGCATCGTTGAGAGCGATTCCAGGACTTGTTGTGATTCGTCCAGGAGACGCAAATGAGGTGGTTGAAGCTTGGAGAGTTGCTATTGAGAGAGTTCAGGGACCGACTCTATTTGCTTTCACTCGACAGAATATTCCCGTCCTTGACCGAAGCAGATATGCTACAGCAGCCGGCTTGAAAAAAGGCGCCTATGTTCTCGCAGATTTAGGAGAGAGTCCGGATATCATTCTCATGGCTACCGGGTCTGAAGTTCCATTGATGGTGGATGCTGGGGAACAACTTCATACTGAAGGAGTCAATGTACGACTTGTTTCATTCCCAAGCTGGGAGTTGTTCGAGAGTCAGAATCAGGAGTATCGTGATTCTGTACTTCTACCTACTGTTAAAAAACGTCTTGCCATAGAAGCAGGGGTTTCGCAAGGTTGGAGCAAATGGGTAGGAGATAATGGTGGCATAATCTCAGTGGATAAATTCGGAAAGTCTGCGCCATCCAAGGTGATATTTGAAGCGTATGGTTTCACAATAGGAAATGTCCTTGAAAAAGCGAGAGAATTGCTTAAAACTTGATTGGGTTCTTCAAAGGATATTAAGTGTTCATAAATCTTTAAACAAAATAATAAGATGTCATAAACCTTCTTTGTGGGTTGTTGTTAGTTCACTGTTCAACACTCCTTTAATAATAATTCTTCACACATTATCCTGGTGATTCAGTGAACATCCACAAGAAAATCTCACTTGCACTCTTTGCCCTGATGTTGATAGGGATAGGAGTGCCGCTTGCTGCCGCGCAGAGCACAGGAATTCTATACCAATATTCTGCTGGCATTGCATCACTTGAAACTGATGACATTGCCATCAAAGTCACAGGAAATGATCAGGCACCACACTTTCATTGGTGGGATCCTAATAATCCAACTGTCGACTATCATGTCATGTTTGTAAGGATATTTGAAGCGAATGATACCAACTCAGATGGTGTCTTCGACAATGGCACAGACGAGATAATCGGTGCTCCATTTGTACTTCCTACAATCGGTTGGGATTTTAGTGGCTTTGAAACTGTTGAAGATAATGGAAACACTACTGAAGTGCATTTCAACTTCACTACAGAAGCGACCTTTGATCCACGTCCAGAGGGTACAGGTGTAGACTATGGTCACTTACCCAATTTGTTTTCCTTTGATGTGGCGATTGAGGTCAATGTGCACATGTATCTTGAGAATCCAGGGGAGTTCAAATTCGATGTTAGAATCGATGGTTGGACTTGGACTTATGAAGATTCACTCCTTGTTCTCATGTACACGGTGACTCAGAGTTCCCATGGGCAGACTCATGGCGATACTGACCCCTCAGGATTTCACAAAACAGGAACAATGTTCCAGTTTGAAAACGGTTACTTCCAATACAACGAAACAGCTCTTGCAGCCAACAATACTCTACAGGTCAGAGCCAGCTACGGTGACGCCCCAGGAGGTTACTCTGGGAATGCCATATATCTCGCTTTTCAGAACTTTGGTAACGAAACTCTGGAGTATGACCCTATACTAGGAATTCTCCCCTCCGAACCAGGCTTTGTTCTTGATCCGATAACTCTCGGGATTGTGGCTGCTGCTGCAGTCGTCGTAATCCTAGCAGTAGTAATCGTCAAGAGAAGGTAAGTAGTACACCAACTAGAGGAGGTAAGCCGCTACCTCCTCACCTCTTTTTTTCACTATTCTGCTTCAAATCAAGTGATTTGACTAGCATCACGTAGTACTTACGAATAGTTGCTTCAGAGATATCCATAACCTTAGCAATTGAGCTTTGAGTGAGTCGATTCCTGGTTAAAATGGACGCTATGTAGATAGACCCGCAAATGATTCCTGTTTCAGTTCGTGCGTTCAGAATGCCCTTTGTTCTATTATCATCAAGAAGAGCCAGGCATCTTGTGCATGTTTGTTCAGGAAGGTTTAGTTTGGCGAGAACTTGCCTTGCCAGATTTCTTACTTTTTCATAATTAAATTCGGTCATGAGCAGTATCTCTCAGATTTAGTATATAAGATGAGCCAAAAATTCCGAGCGGTTTCTGAATATAAGGAGGTAGATTTCCAATAGCCTTGACCAATAGCTTAATTAGTTAGGACCCTAATATTATTGTTAGGAACCGAACCAGTAATCTCTTCTACTAGAATAGGAGGTTTTGCATTGGATGAGCAAGAAATCAGAGAGATGTGTTTGAATCTTCTGGATAATGCTTGGCCAGCATATTTAGCAACAGGAGGAGAAGAAGGACCACTCATCAGAGCTATGTTCTCCCTTCGAAACAAAGAGAGATTTCCAAAACTGATACCATTTTTTGCAAATCATCGAGATGACTTTATGATTGTCTTCTCGACAAATACATCATCTACCAAGATTAGGGACATTGAGAAAAATCCAGCAGTGTCAGTATACTACTGTATGCCAGAAGAATGGAAGGGTGTCAGCTTTAGTGGAAGAATTGAAATCGTTCAAGATCCTGAATTGAAGAAAGCAATCTGGCATGATGGTTGGGAGCGTTATTATCCTGGAGGTTATGATGATCCAGATCATACCGTTTTAAGGCTCATTCCTACAATTGCTCGTGGATGGACTGGCAGCTCGACATTTAGAATTGAATTAGGTGATAACAAATGATGTCACAACGTGAAGGAGGTTTCCTGATTACGCAGATTCATCACTTAGGTCGAAGAGTCTTCACTGAAATTCTAAAGAAACGCGACATTGAGATTGGTCCGGGTCAAGGGCGAATTCTATTTGCTCTATGGAAAAAAGATGGAGTGCCTATCAATGTCCTTGCCAAAAGAACACTTCTTCGAAAATCAACCTTAAGCGAGTTGCTTGATAATCTTGAAGACGCAGGATATATCAAACGTGTTCAGTCAGAGGAGGACAAAAGGAAAACCTTGATTCAGTTGACTGAAGCCTCTAGAAGTCTTGAGAGGGTCTACATTGAAGTTTCAGTAGAGATGACGAATCTGTTCTACAAGGGATTTGCCTCTGAGGAAATAGACCAGTTTGAGCAGTACCTTCGTAGAGTTCTGGATAATCTAGTTGCTTTCGAATCCAGTGAAACGGAAGAGTTGGAAAGAGACTAATGTATTTGATTGACCTAGGTAATTTTACGTCTGACTGTTGCAACAGGCATAACTAGAACGAAACCAGAAAAAACACCCACAATCAAAGAAAGGACATAATTGTCATATGATGATTCCCAGATTAAGGATGCTGCGCTTGTTGAGTCTACTGTACCGTTCTTTGTATAAGGTGGGGTTGATGGTAGAGTTGCAGTCGGTGTTAACGGAAATGGAGAGTTTACGGGAGCTGGAGGATACGAATTATGGCACACCAAATTCACAAGTTCACTGATGATTTACGTCATAATGTGATTGATATTCTTGCACAGGACTCACTATCAAACATCATACTGATTGCAGATTGTACACAACTTCAAGAGTGGTGTGATATTCGAGTATTGACTAATGATGGTCAAATTGATGCAATCTTCTCACTCTATAGTGATTTGGATTTCTTAGCTACAGCTTTTTGGAGTAGGAATGTCGAGTCCCTCAAACGATTAATGAGAGATTATTCAGGAAAACTAGGAAACAAAGAGTTCGTTGCAATTTGTACAGAAAAACAACTTAGTCAATTCAGAGAAGCTTGTATAATTTTGCAACCAACTAAAGAGAGGCAGATGATTGCCAACAAAAAATCAAAACTACACTGTGAGTGCAAGTCAAAACCAGTCAAACTAACTATGCAGAATGCAGAACAGCTCAGAGAATTATATCGACTTAGTGGTACTCCAGCATGGACGCCAAACGCTATGAATCTGGGACCCTTCTATGGAATTATTGAGGATGGCGGGAGTATAGTTTCTGTAGCAGGAGTCCATTTTGTCACCCCCTATGGAACTGAGATTGGTAACATCGCCACACATCCCGATTTTCGACGAAAAGGATATGCAGCTGCATGTACAAAAGCGGTTGTAGAGGATGTCTTAGAAACTTCTGAATTGGTGCTTTTACATTATTTTGCTGATAATATTCCGGCTCAGAGCATGTATGAGAAGATGGGATTCAAATATTCAAAAGCTGATCCAGTGTATTTTGTTCGTGCTACATGCAAATCCTAAATGAAAAGCCAATGATAGAATTTGGTTGATTGTACAGTATCTTTTCCTGAGAGAGTCAAATATAGAAGGGGGGCTTATAGGAATATAATCGTCTGAATTAGTGAGAGAGATTCTAATATTGCGGAGAGGTCATAATTGAAAGTTGAAAAACGAGACAAGCGAATAGTAGAGTTTGACGACTCCAAAATAGAGGCAGCCATCAAAAAGGCATTCGAATCAATCAATGCAGACACGGGTCCTGTACGGGGTTTGACAAAAGAAGTTGTTCAGATTATCTATGAACAAAATCGAGATGTCATCCATATTGAAGAGATACAAGATATTGTCGAAGACACCCTAATGCTCCGAGGTTTTACGGAGATTGCTAGACGTTACATGAAGTACCGTGAGAAACACCATGAAGCCCGTAGAATTCTCCAAATGATGGGGGTGGTGGATGATCTCAAGTTTGGTCCAAACGCAGCAACAGTTCTCTCTATATATCTTCTCAAAGATGAGGAGGGAAATCCAATTGAAACTCCATCACAACTATTTCGAAGAGTTTCTGGGGCTGTAGCAAATATCGAGAGTCTGTACGATGAGAGTGTAGACGTGAAAGAGTATGATGATCTCTTTTACTATATGATGGCAAACTTGGAGTTCCTTCCTAATAGTCCAACTTTGTTCAATGCAGGTACGGAGATTGGACAGTGTAGTGCATGTTTCGTTCTTCCAATCAAAGACAATATGGATTCAATATTCACATCACTCAAACACATGGCGGTCGTTCAAAAGTCAGGAGGAGGTACAGGTTTCTCGTTCTCTAGACTACGACCAGTTGGTTCAACAGTAGGCACTACTGGAGGAGTTGCTAGTGGTCCGATTTCGTTCATGAGAGTATATGATACAGCAACAGAGATTATCAAACAAGGCGGATGTTTGTCAACTGAAACTTTCGTTCAGTCGACGAAAGGTCTGCGAAAACTTAACTCACTCATAAATGGTCGTCTGTCTGTTGAAACACCATTAAATGAACTGGTTCTTACAAGAGATAATTACAAACAAGCTTTCATAGCTGCAAATAATGGATTCACTGAAATCACCAGAGTACACACTGATTTAGGGTATTCGCTAGATGCTACATACAATCACAAGATTCGAGTGTGTACCTCCGAGGGAATTAAATGGAAGAAGACCAAAGATTTAGCCTTTGGTGATTGGGTTGTCATTAAACGTGGAGGATATCAAGGAACAGATTTAGATTTACCAACCACTCCTTCACAACATCAGAATGCAGCCGCTCTTTCTCTTCCGAAGAAGATGAATCCTCAACTTGCTGAAGTTGTAGGTTATTTTATCGGAGATGGTTGTCTCTCATTCCTGAACAAAGAGAAGGCTCGAATGGTATTCTCAGTCACTCACGGTTCACCGGATATTGCAGAGTGGATTGAAGATTTCTTTAAAGATCTTGGATTAACCCCATACAGAGAACAGAAGAAGAATGACGCTTCTTGGAACATAGGAGGTAGGAGCGTCATACTTGGAGAGTGGTGGATAAAATCTGGATTTGATAAGGAGAGCAGTGTCAAGGCAGTGATTCCTGAAATTATCTTCACATCCTCAATAGAAACTGTTTGTGCATTCTTGCGAGGACTTTACGAAGCTGATGGAGATGTATCATCATATGGGTATCCAAGATTAACGAGTACTTCAGAGAAACTAATCATTCAAGTTCAGCAATTGTTGTTGTCAATAGGGATAGTATCAAGAAGATCTGTAATCACAAAAAGAGAATCAGCATATGGATCTAACCCTATTTACACATTAATTATAACTCATAAACCTAGTATCTCACTTTTCTCAAGATTAATAGGATTCAAGAGTAAATCTAAGAGCGAACGTTTCAAAAAGCGGATTAGGAGAGCAAGTGGAAAAGCTAGCGATCCAATTCCATATGCAGGTGATTTAATATCTCAGTATTATTCGCCACCAGGAAGAGGGACAGCAAAAAATAGAGGGAAACGTTCTGCTAATCCAAAGCTGAATAGAGAGTTAGTGCGATACATTCGAGGTGAGCGCAATCCTCATCGTATGCGTATATTAGAAATTGCACAATTGATGCCGGGTTTGCAGAATCTGTTGAAAGATGAAGTACTTAGAGAAGATTTTGTTTACACAAGAATAACGAATCTAACGACTCATGAGATGAATACTGGAGATATTGAGGTTATTGGCTCGGAATACGTTGCCAATGGTTTCTTGGTTCATAATAGAAGAAGAGGTGCAAATATGGCCATCCTTCGTTGTGACCACCCTGACATCATGGAGTTCATCGCATGTAAATCTGACAAACAATCTTTCAGGAATTTCAACATCTCAATCGCGTTGACAAAGAAGTTTCTTGACGCATTACATAATGACAAAGAGATTGATCTAGTTGCACCTCAATCCAGCGAAACGATACACCAGATTAGAGCAAGAGTGATTTTTGATGCGATCGTGCACAATGCGTGGAGTACAGGAGACCCAGGAGTTATCTTTATTGACCGTATTAATGATGAACATCCACTTGGTGGAGAATTAATAGAGGCAACTAATCCCTGTGGCGAACAACCCCTACTTCCTTACGAGTCATGTGTTCTTGGAAGCATCAACCTCTCAAGGATGGTTAAAGATGGCGACATCAACTGGTCAAGACTTGAAGAGGTGGTTAGACTTGGAGTTCGTTTTCTGGACAACATTATTGATCTTAACGTCTATCCCGTAGCTGAAATTGAACAAGTCACCAAAGCTAACAGAAAAATTGGACTAGGTATAATGGGATTTGCAGAATTATTGATAAAATTAGGGATTTCTTATGATTCGGTGAAGGGACTTGAGAAAGCTGAAGAAGTGATGTTATTCATTCGACAGAGAGCGGAAAGGGCATCCAGTGAACTAGCAAGAATTAGAGGGAATTTTGAGAACTTTGCTCTCTTGAAGAAACGAAATAAATGGAAACGAAATGCAGCTCTAATCACCATTGCGCCAACAGGGAGTATCAGTTTAATCGCACAAACTAGCAGTGGAATTGAGCCACTCTTCGCTATAGCACACAGTCGAGTTCTTGCTGAAGGGATTCATCTCAGTGAAGTGAGCCCCCTATTTGAGAAGGTCGCGGCAGAGAGAGGGTTCTGGAATGATGCGATTGAACATGAGGTCGCAAGAACTGGTTCAGTACAACATATCGATGGAGTCCCAGATGATGTTAAGCAGGTCTTTAAAGCTGCACAAGAGATAGACCCTGAGTGGCATGTGAGAATGCAGGCGGCTTTTCAGAAACATACTGATAATGCTGTGAGTAAAACTGTCAACCTACCAAACAACGCGACTACTGAGGACGTTGAGCGGATATTTTTGTTGGCGGATCAACTTCATCTCAAGGGCACCACAGTGTTCAGAGATGGATGTCTAGGTGGAGTTCAAGTCTTATATCCAGGATGTCAGAATTGCGATTCACCATAGTCTGATTAAAGACGCCAAATCAGACTGAACGTTTTGATTCTTCAGAGATGATGGCTCGTCTAGTGTTGATCAACTTGTTGTACGTCCGTTTGAGTGCCTTTTCTGCATCATAGAACCAGAGTTGTTTTGCTAGCATCCACTTAGTTTTCATTTCTCGAAAACTACGCGATAACTGTGTATAGTTTGTTTTCAGTTGTCCAATTGCTGTTGAAGAGTCCTTACATCTCTCGCGCAGAGTACGAATTTTTCCCTCTAATGGAATCAGGTCTCTAGAGAGAGTTCGCTCAACTGCATCCCAGATATGACTATCTCCATTCAAATTGATAATCCTGATACGGGACCAGCGTACAGTATTGCCACCATTCTCACGAACTAGTCTACTGAATTCTTTTGAATCAATCAGCACTGTCTCATTTTCAGATTCTAAGAGTTTCCTTCGCTCTTTCGATCTCAGAAGGGGAAAGAGAATCACACCTGGCCGGAGTCGGACCCCAGTAGTCTTCCGAATGAGCCTTTCAACATACTTTTTTTGTTGCGCAGTCGGATTATTGAAACTGAATGAAACAATAGAATAAACACGGTTTGAATAAGAGTCCTCCAACTTCATTCGGACTGTTGGGATTTTCCGAGTCTTAATGAATGATGTAACTGGTTGAGTCTGGATATATGAATCGTGGATTTCAGAATATCCATGAATAATAAATACACCTTTCCGGATTCGTTGAACACCTTGGAGGGAAGACAGTTTCTTGGAGATTCCTCTAATGCCCTCAGGTGAGCCAAGTAAACTGATTAATCGAGAATCACCTTTCAGTTCGGAAGTATCTGGGATGATTCCATCTAAACTCGCTTCGGTCATTTCACTTAACACATTTATCCTTCAAACAGTAACATGACATAACTCAAGGTCATTAGTGACACAATCGGGCAACAACAATAATCGTTAATATCTTTGTCTGGCATGTTTAAATACTTATATCTTAGTAATCTTTTTTGATAATCCCATAATTGAAATTTTGGGTTTTCATAGGTCTTTTTTTAACTTTTGCGTGGTTGAGAAACGATTTTCTGAGATTAGAATAACTTTACTCTTTATCCGATAACTATGATTTGAGGTGACACCCATGCGCTTCGATGATGATGACATATGGGATGATGATGACTTCGACGATGATTGGGAAGACGATGATGACGACGATTGGTAATTCTTTGCTACCTAGTCGTTCTCGTTAGAAGTCTTTTCAGTCTGAGTTAACTGAAACACCTTCTAAGAAAAAGAAGACGTAGCATTAAATGATTAGAGGCTGCTCATCAAAAGGGCAGCCTCTGATCTTCTTGTGTTTTCTCCATATCATTTGGCGCGTCTTATCTCTTCTACTGCTTCTGGATTAACCAATGAAGAAGTATCTCCCGGGTCCTCTCCCAAGTAAGCTGCACGAATCATTCTTCGCATCACCTTAGCATTCCTAGTTTTTGGTAAATCGGACACAAAGAGGACATCGCGAGGTGTTAGTGGCTTTCCCATAGCAATTGCCACAGATTGCTTGAGCTCCTCTCTTAATTCCTCAGATGGCTCGACTCCCGGATTCAGTACACAAAATACAACAATTTCATTGAGCTTGATTTCATGTGGTACACCTATCGTTGCAGCTTCAGCAACAGCGGGATGACTCACAAGAACTGATTCAGCTTCGGCAGGTCCGAAGCGTTTTCCTGCCACCTTAATAATATCATCCGATCTACCCAAGATATACCAAAGACCATCAGAATCAATAGCTGCAAAATCTCCATGGACCCAAGTATTCTTCCAACGGGACCAGTATGTATTCTCATACCTTTCAGGATTCTTCCAAAAACCTCGCGTCATTCCAATCCAAGGGCTTTTAATGACTAGTTCTCCGACCTTGTTTCGAACGGGTTTTCCGTCATCATCGAATACGTCTGCAGCAATTCCAGGACATGGTCCAGAAAATGCACATGCCTTCAGGGGGAGAAGTGGATTGCCCATCACAATGCCACCAGAAATCTCTGTCCCGCCAGAGTAGTTTATAATCGGAATTTTCTTTTTTCCAACCTTCTCAAAGAGCCACATCCACGGGTCAGGATTCCATGGTTCTCCGGTTGAACCAAAGAAACGAAGAGAAGAGAGATCGTAAGGTTTGACAGGTTCTTCCCCATGAGTCATCAGGAGCCGAATCAGTGTTGGCGACACTCCAAGAATGGATATCTCATGTTTCTCTACAACCTCCCACATACGACCCGGACC